>CAMWRO010000297.1 GCA_947176615.1 uncultured Porphyromonadaceae bacterium | reverse complement strand
CTTCTGCACAGGAACCGCACTCGATGCAAGAGTCGGGGTCGATGTGGTAGATGTCGCCTTCAGAGATTGCTTCAACCGGGCAAACGGGCTGGCAAGTGCCGCAAGCCACACAGGAATCGGTAATTACATAAGCCATAGTTCTAAAAATTTAAATTTTTGGATGGAAAAACATTTTAACACTGCAAATGTAGCGGTTTTTTCGGAGATACAAGCTAAAATCCGTCTGATTTTTTCACAAACATGACGATTTTCCCACATTCAAAGTTCAAAACCGTTTCCGTCTCAACTTGCCTGTCGACGTGCGCTCCAATTCAGGCAACGTCACAACAGCCTTGGGACGCTCGTGCGGCCGAAGAAGCGAATGACATCGTTCTGTGAGTCTGCGCCCGGCCCCGACGTCCCGGTCGGCGACGACAAGGATTACCTCCTCACCCCACTCGGCGCTCCGGCGCGAGGATATGTAAAACTCGAGCTCGGCAGCAACAGCCTTCAACCGGCTCTCCACATCCTCGGGAAACACCTTCAACGCACCGGTGATTATAACATTGTCAAACCGCCCTACCCACACAAACCGAGACCCGTCAATAACTTCAACAAAATAGTTGGTCACTAAACGGCCAAACGACATCCGGTCTGATTCGACAACAAGACACTGCCGGTCATCGGTCGAGAATCTGAACCCCGGCAGCGCGACATATTGCGCCTCGCCCACCCGCCTTAATGCGACATGGCTGCATGTCTCGGTCATCCCGAAGGTCGCGTATGCGTTAACTCCGCTTTCAACCAGCTTGCGCTCGTCCTCAGCTGACATCGGCGCCCCGCCGACAATGACATTTTTAATCATCGGCAGGGATTTGCTCGACAGCAATCCGTCAATCTGAGCCGGAACAATCGGCACAAGATCGATGGCCGTCGGCGGAAAATACCCGCTCAAAGGCTCGCGAGAAGGATTCTCAACCCTCACCTTGGCCCCGGCAACCGCCGCCCTGACAAGCAACATTTTTCCTGCAATATAATCAGGCGAAAGCGGCAGGACGAGCAAAGAATCCGCCCCGATACCGAAAAACTCATTGGTCGCCTTGGCCGAAACGAGCATGTCGCTTTTCAGCAGACGTATCTCCTTAGGTCTGCCGGTCGACCCCGACGTGTGTACCACGACATAATCGCAGCCGTTCCGCCATTCAGCCATAAACGCTTCGGCCTCGGGAGTCAGAAAATCTTCCAGTCCAGATTTTCGGGAATTATCCATCGTTTGTCACTATTATAAAACAGACGGTCACCGCGAAGTTCAAGCGGTGACTGGATGTTGTTGTCATACAGCGCACCTGTGCCGAGGCCCTGCGGGATTTCAGGCCTATACCCCGACACCCACTGCGCGATAGCGTTCAACCCCACATTTGACTCCAATGCCGAAGTCGCCCACCAGCCTATACCCAGCTCGCGGGCAACGTCAATCCATTCATCGGCGCCCGAAAAGCCGCCACACAGGGTAGGCTTCAATATTATGTAGCGGGGTGCAATCCGTTCAAGCATCTCACGCTTGCGCCCAAGGCCAAACACACCTATCAGTTCCTCGTCGAGCGCGACGGGGATGGGAGAACGGCGGCACACCTCGGCCATATCCTCCCACTGTTTCGCGGCTATAGGCTGCTCGATGGAGTGAATGTCGTAGTCAGCCAGTCGGTCGAGCCTCGCCATAACATCTGCCGGCGTGAATGCGCCGTTGGCGTCAAGCCGCAGTTCCAACGCCGATGAGTCAAACCGTTGCCTGATATATCCCAGCAGTTTCAACTCATCGTCAAACCGTATGCCACCGATTTTGAGTTTGACACATCTGAAACCCTCGTCGAATTTCGCCGAAATGCGGTCAAGCATCTCGCGATAGTCACCCATCCACACAAGGCCGTTAATCTCAATCCCCTCATGACCTGAAAGCCAATCGGAAGGAAAGGGATTGTGGTCACAACCATTACGCCAGTCGGCAATAGCGGTTTCGACACCCATGCCGATAGATGGATAATGCGTCAAGTCAGGCTGCGGCGACGATGTGGCGACTGCCACACACACCGCGTCGAGCATGGTTTCGTAATCGGAGACATCGTCACAGCTCAACCCTCGAAACAGACCGCACTCCCCTATCCCGAACCGCTCGTCACCGGCGGCATCATCCCACACCTTTATATAATAGGTGTCTTTCCGGTTCATGGTCTCACGCGAAGTCCGGGCCGTGAACTTAAAATCGAGACGATAACGACACCAAGCAGCGCGCATCATCAGCCGGGAAATTTAGGGAACCGGTCAAAGTCAGGAGCACGTTTTTCAAGAAACGCATTCTTTCCCTCCTGCGCCTCGGCCATCAGATAATACATCAAGGTTGCGTCTCCCGCAAATTCCATCATTCCGCGCTGACCGTCAAGCTCGGCATTGAGAGCACGCTTAATCATGCGGATTGCCATCGGGCTGCGGCTGAGAATCGTTTCACACCATTCGACAGTCTCATCCTCAAGACGGTCCAGCGGCACCACCTTGTTGACCATCCCCATCGCCTCGGCTTCGGCAGCAGAATATTGGCGACAAAGAAACCATATCTCACGGGCCTTTTTCTGCCCTACACAACGGGCGAGATATGACGACCCGAAGCCGGCGTCAAAACTTCCCACCTTAGGTCCGGTCTGACCGAAACGCGCATTATCCGATGCGATTGTCAGGTCACACACGACATGCAGCACATGACCGCCGCCGATAGCATAACCGTTGACCATCGCAATCACCGGCTTGGGAATAGACCGGATAGCCTTGTGGAGGTCAAGGACATTAAGCCTCGGCACACCGTTCTCGTCGATATATCCGCCTATGCCCTTCACCTTTTGGTCGCCTCCCGAGCAGAACGCCTTGTCACCGGCTCCGGTAAGGACAACCACCCCGATGTCAGAAGCCTCGCGGCAGTAGGCCATCGCGTCGAGCATCTCGCGGTTTGTCTGCGGGCGAAAAGCATTGTAAACCTGAGGACGGTTAATCGTTATCTTGGCAATCTTTCCGTATTGCTGAAAAAGAATATCTTCATATTCCTTTATTGTCTTCCATTCTCTCATAAAAACAAAATTTAAATTATAATACAAAATTAAAACAAACCGTTCTAACCGCAAAATGATAAATTCAAATCACGCCGAGAAATCCCCCGGCAGGCAAAATGTAAGGGGGTTAACAAAAAAACATTTGTGCCTTTGCAGAAAAAATGCGCCAAAATTCCCATTTTTCGGAGAATAAATGC
>CAMWRO010000296.1 GCA_947176615.1 uncultured Porphyromonadaceae bacterium | reverse complement strand
CGCGTCGGCAGCGCAAAATTAACTAACAAAAACGGTTCAAATAGCGGTCAGTACAACTATTTTTGAAGTAAAAACAACATTTTTTCACCATTAATCGAATTTTATTTAACCCAATTAGCCGATTATTCATTTTTTAATCTTATATTTGTGCCAAACAATATCACAAATCTAATTAAATTTCATGCTCTTATGAACAAGACTGAGTTAATCAATGCAATTGCAGAAAAAGCCTCTCTTACCAAAGTTGACGCTAAAAACGCCCTCGAAGCCGCTCTCGACGCTATAACCGAGGCTCTTGCCAAAGACGACAAAGTAACCCTCATCGGTTTCGGCACATTCGGTGTTACCGAAAAGCCCGCCCGCACAGGCATCAATCCCCGCACCAAGGAAAAGATTGAAATCCCCGCACGCAAGACTGTAAAATTCAAAGCCGGCGCCGAACTCGCCGACAAAGTAAAATAAATTTAATCAATTTTACGGCATCACAGCCTCTGATTATGCCTCAACCGGCAATCAGAGGCTGTTTTTTTATATAATTTCTTGACCGTGCCGATTGTTTTGCATATCTTTGTGCAAGTTTTTAACCCAAAAACACGACTAAATGAATAAATTTTACACCGCCACATTAACATTTGCCACATTATTATGCTCATCACTGACAGTTGTTGCCGCCGACGGATATGTCCCGGAACAGATACGCAACCAGTCGGCAACCTATAACGAAACCGCCAACACTGTCACCATCACAGGCAAGACACCCACTCAGACCGAATATGACTGGGACGACTGGTATGAACCGCAGAAAGACCTCCCCTATATCTCTTATATCCTCATCGAGCGGCATGAACAGAACACAGCGTGGCCCGATAATGCCGAGGTGGGACGCATCGAGAACCCCGCCCTCGGCGAGATGTTCACCTTTACCGACACAAGCGTAGACCGCGACATAAAATATGACTACCGCCTGACATGCTTTGTCGACGGGACCCAAAGCCAATATGCGGCATTTGCCAACGTCTATACTGGCATCATTCCCGGAGAGCTTGCTGAGTTTTCCGCATCGGTGGCTGACCACGAAAGCAACGTAATCACCTTTACAATCACCGCTCCCGAGACATCGGCGGCGGGCAACCCCCTCACCGGTACTGTCAGCCTCGACATTATGCAGTATATCAACTATGACGAAAAACTTCTCCACACCATTGAAAATGCCGAACCGGGAAAGACCTACTCTTGGCAGCACACCGACCTCGACATGAACCACGCCTATCACTACCGTGGCTACGCACGCATCGGAAAGGCCGGAAAAAGCCTTGGAGCCGAGGCCGACTGCTATACCGGCCTTGACATTCCCGGACAGCCGCTGAACCTCGTTGTCACCACCGGCGAGGAAAACGCGACAATTACATGGCAACAGCCCGCCAAAGGGGTCAGCGGCGGCAACTACAACCCCGCAGCCACGACCTATACCATCACCCGCACCTATAACGACGGCACCAAGGAAACAGCAGCAAGCAATGTAACCGGAACCGAATATGTCGACAACCCCGGATTTGACGAGGTCTGCACCGTGGCCTACTCGGTCGTTGCAATCAATTCAGCCGGAACAGGCCACAAAGAGGCCGTTCACGCTCCTGTCAGCTTCGGCCGCCCCGCAAGCCTGCCGTTTGCCGAGTCATTCGCGTCGGAAAAGATGGACCACAAAGGCTGGACTCTCGCCACGACTCAGGATGACCCCTATTACACCTACGACGCATGGCACTTTGTCAATGAAGGCAGCATGTTCTACCTGCCCGCCGACGATACTCTCTACATTGCGCCCTGTGACAACGACGGCGGTCTGGCCTCATGCTGGTTCTACGGCTATTGCAAGGACGGACAGACCGAAAGCCTCATCTCCCCGTCAATCGACGTTGCCGACGTTAATGACGTCGAGTTCACGTTCAACTACTTCGAGACCTGCGCCGAGGCATCCCCCAATGTCGTCGAGGCATCAATCAGCCGCGACAACGGCCAATGGGAGAAACTTTTCACCTCCGACGCTCCCGAGGAAGTCAACCCCGACTGGAAAGAGGTCAGGCTCCCCGTGTCGCTCGACGGAAAGGCATCGACAATCCGTGTGCGCCTCGACGCAATCCGCTACTACGGCCCCATCACCAACGTGTTCTTTGACAACATCAAGGTCGCCGCGACCGACCAGTCGGCCATCCGCGACACATTAGCCGACGGCGCCGACGATGCTCCCGCCACATATTATAATATACAGGGCATCCGCATCGACAACCCCACCGCCCCCGGCATCTACATCGTCAAGAAAGGCAACACCACCTCCAAAGTTCTTGTAAAGTAACTTGATTTCTACATATCTAATCTAAAAACATTATTGAGGGTGTATCTGAATCGCAATCAATACACCCTCAAATATTTTCAACCTAAAAAGCTCTCCACACATGAAACAGTTTAAATCATTACCCACGATTCTTTTATCTCTGCTGTTATCAGCGGGATTGTCCTCTTGTGAGAAAGTCGATGATTTGGGATACAACAACAAACACATCCTTGAGCTGAAAGCCAACGGAGAAGAACATATCTACCACCGCAATTTTGCCGCAAATAACCAATCACCCTACGACTTCTATTCCAATAGCTCGGCATTTATAGTACGTTTTAATATCCAAAGTGGAATTCATCACACAGGAAAAGATACCTCGCCGCGGCTCGGCGGAGTCATAGCGACCAATACTTTTCCTAAAATCGGGACTAAATACCCGTTGACCGTAATGCAGAGTCGGCCTCTTTCAGGGGATTTCACCGATGATGTCTGGAAACCGGGTGACAATGATTTCATGGGGATATACCTTGTCGACGAATACCGGCTGCACCAAGACGAAGATGATTATAGTCCGTTCATATCGACTTCGATTTCCAATGCCTACATTATATTTGACGATATAATCGAAATGCCGGAGCCGGATAAACGCCACCAAAGAATACAGGCGAGGATTGAATTTGACGCACACATGGAGAGTGCATTTTATCCCGAATCCCAAAAGCCATACACTGTGGAAATTCGTGATGCAAGGCTTTATTTGATGAATGATGTAGCGAAATACGATTTCAAAACCACCGTCAGCAAAAACTATTCGGCAGACTATCGTAATAGGGATTAAAAAAGAGGGTCTTGCAAAACTCGATAATTGCGTCGGAATCGGTGTCTGAAAGTAGAGGCTTAATGTGGCGCAATAGCAATCTGACAAGATTGCATCCTTGAA
>CAMWRO010000295.1 GCA_947176615.1 uncultured Porphyromonadaceae bacterium | reverse complement strand
GCCCACAAGCTCAACATCAGCTCTACCAAGTCAATGACCGGCCACCTCCTTGGTGCTACCGGCGCGCTTGAGGCCATGCTGAGCATCAAGGCAATCGAGAACAACATCGTTCCCCCGACCATCAACCACGAGGATGGTGACGAGGACGAGAACATCGATTACTCGCTCAACTTTACTTTCAACAAGGCTCAGGAACGCCCCGTGCGCGCTGCCTTGTCCAACTCTTTCGGTTTCGGCGGCCACAATGCCACTGTCATTCTGAAGAAGTACGAAAAGTAATAGGATGTTTCTGCACGCTGCCGGTTGACTCCGCAGCTTGACCGATATAATCACAGGGTTCTGTGGCAAATATATGCGTTGCCACAGGATTCTGTGATTTTTATGCCCCGATGCGAACCTGCCCTCCCGCTTGACATCAATGTCCGGGGAGAGAGTTTCTCGGGTTGTTAACCGAACATCTGCTTATAATTGGGAAAATATAAGAATATTTGTTATCTTTGTCAACTCGTCATGAATGACGGACAGTAGCATTATTTTACCAATCAAATCTGATATGAAAATAGGTCATTTATTATTGTTCACCTCTCTCATCAGTATTGTATTCGGGACGAATATCAATGCGGCCGAGCCTTCGGGTTATTATTCGACATGTGAAGGCAAGAGTGGCGCGTCACTTTTGTCGGCACTCAACAGCAAAATCGGCAGTCACACCAATGTAGGGTATGACGGGTTGTGGAACGTCTACAAGACTTCCGATGTCAAGCCCAACGGTAAAATCTGGGACATGTATTCGACCAAGGAATGGCCGGTAAACAGCCAGCATTGCGGCAACTACAAAAATGTGGGAGATTGCTATAACCGCGAGCATTCGTTCCCCAAAAGCTGGTTCAGCAAGGCATCGCCTATGGTCAGTGATGCGTACCACATATATCCGACCGATGGCAAGGTCAACGGTCAGCGCAGCAATTTCCCTTACGGCGAATGTGCCAACGGTACCACGCTTTCCGGCAACGGGGGCGTGAAGGCTCTCGGCAAGTTGGGGGCGTCGACCTATCCCGGATATTCCGGAACTGTTTTCGAGCCGGTCGACGAGTATAAAGGAGACTTTGCCCGCACATATTTCTATATGGCGGCTTGCTATAATGACAAGATTGCCGGATGGAACAGCGACATGCTTGCCGGAAACAAGTTTCCCGCGTTCAAGTCTTGGGCAATAAACATGCTGATGAAATGGCATCGTCAAGACCCTGTCAGTCAGAAAGAGATTGACCGCAACGACGCGGTGTATAAATATCAGAAAAACCGCAACCCGTTTATCGACCATCCCGAGCTCGCCGAGCACATATGGGGCGATAAGAGCGGCACCGCATGGTATGTCGGAGGTGTGGCCGACCCGGTGTTAACCCTCCCGGCTAATGGCTCGGTTGTCGATTTGGGCCTTACCGGAATCGGAGTCGAGCGCGTTGCGACAGTCACCGTGCGTGGCTCCAATCTGACCGATGATGTCACCGTCACGGTTTCGGGAACAGGATTCTCGGTTTCAGGCAAGACACTCCCGGCTTCGGATGTCAACTCAGCCTCCGGTGCGCATCTGAAAGTATCATATCTCTCATCGACAGAAGGAGATGCTGCCGGGACGGTAACGTTCAAGTCGGGCACGGCATCCACAACCATAACGGTCAAGGCCCGCGCCGTCAGCGGCATTCCGGCGGAAAGAGCGACCGATGTTAGCGAAGATTCATTTGACGCCAACTGGGTGAGCGTCGATCCATCAGGGACAGTTTATACGCTCCATGTGCTGTGTGGCGATGTCGAGCTGCCCGGTTATCCGGTCGATGTGCTTTCCGACGACGAAAATTACACCGTCGGGAATCTCACCCCGGGAACGACCTACACCTATTACTTGGCCTGCGGAACCCGTTCAAGCAACAAAGTTGATGTGACAACTGCCATTCCCGTTCCTTCGATTCAGTTCCTTTATGACGGAGACCTTTATTTCACGACCGCCCCGGGAACCCCCTCGCAAGCAGCCGAAATCCTGCTCGATATTGACAATATCGACGGAGATATAAACCTCAGTGTCACCTCTCCCTTTGAGGTTAGTACCGACAAGTCATCATGGGCGACGACCGTAACTCTTGCACCCGAGGAAGACCGTTTTTATCTCCGTCTCAACAGCATGACAGCAGGCGGTTTCTCCACAACGGTGGAAGCGACCGCAGGGGAATATGTAAACGACGACCTTACCGTAGAGGGTATCGTTGCCTCAGCACCGACATTTATGGAGACATTCGAGACACTCCCCGACGGTCAGAACTCTTATAACCCCAACGGTTTGGAATATCAGGGAGCAGCCGCCGTCTGGAAGCTGACGGGAGTAGGTATATTTACCGACCCGCGCGACATCCACACCGGCAGTCAGGGCGCCCGTTTCAACAAAACCGCCGGGTCTGTTTCACGACTTGAAATGATAGAAGGCAAACCCCACGGAGTGGGCACCGTGACATTCTGGGCTAAGGCATGGAGCGGCGAGAACGGCACTGTGGACCTCGACTACTCGACCGATGCCGGAATAACATGGCACAATGCCGGCAGCTTTACTATCGGTGATGACGCATGGAAACAATACTCGGCCACAATCAATGTGACAGGTGATGTTCGCCTGCGTTTCAACCGCCAATCAGGCAAACGCATCGGCCTTGACGATATCGAGGCAACCGATTATGCCATGAGCGCGGTAAATGAACTCGACTATCATCAGTGGGACGCATTCTGCCGTGATTCGGTCATGGTGATTGAAAACTATGGCAATGACGTCAACTGCTGCGTCTATGGAACCGACGGCATAACATGGTTTAACGACACCGTCCGTTCAGGCGAGACACGTCTTGAACTCCCTGCGGGCCTGTATATCGTAGTCATTAGCGACTTCTCCCGTCGAGTGGTAGTGAAATAACCTTCCGCCAAGCGGCCACAACAATATTTTTTGACAGGATTCCCCCCTATATTAATGGTGGAGAATCCTGTCAAAAATTTTTTTGGCCTCAAATTTTGTATAATGCAATCTGAAAAAGAAATTTTTATTGAAATTGTAACGCTCTGTAAATTAGCAGGATTGCATATTTTATGAAAAATAAATCAAAAAAACTTATTAAAAAATTTGTCAGATTCAAAAAAAACATCTACCTTTGCATCGCAATTGAGAAATCAAGGGCATCAAAAAAGACTCCGTAGCTCAGTTGGTAGAGCAAATGACTCTTAATCATTGGGTCGAGAGTT
>CAMWRO010000294.1 GCA_947176615.1 uncultured Porphyromonadaceae bacterium | reverse complement strand
ATATGTATGTCAATGTAATTAGTCGTAAACGCCGGGAACAGGATGGTTTTTCAGAAACTCTTCCTGCTTTTCCTGACGGTTTACGCCGCCAAAGAACTTCTCGACCTTGATTTTGCGCGAGAGCTGCATGATGCCGTAAATCATAGCCTCGGGACGGGGAGGACATCCGGGGACAAACACATCCACCGGGACAATATCCTCGATACCCATCGCCACATGATAGCTTTTCTTGAACGGACCGCCGGAAATGGCGCAGCTGCCGCAGGCAATCACATACTTGGGCTCGGCAAGCTGGTCATAGAGACGGCGCATAACGGGAGCCATGCGGTGAACAATCGTGCCGGCAACCATCATGAAGTCGGCCTGACGGGGCGAGGCACGGGCAACTTCCCAGCCAAAACGCGCCATGTCGTAACGTGCCGCGCCGAGCGACACAAATTCGATGCCGCAGCAACTGGTGGCGAAAGTAAGTGGCCAGATCGAGTTAGACCGCCCCCAGTTGATAAGATTGTCAAGAGTGCCGACAATGACGTTGGTACCGCTGTCCTGCAACTGCTTGACGAGAGATTCGATATATTCGTTGTCTTTCCACGCCTCGTAGGGCATGTTCTTTGTTGTTACTTCCATTCAAGCGCTCCTTTCCGCCAAGCATAGACAAGGCCCAGCACTAAGATTCCGAAAAACACTGCGATGCTCAACAGTCCCTGTGTCCCGAGTTCCTGAACGCGCACCGCCCAAGGATAAAGGAACACTGTCTCAACGTCAAACATCAGGAACAAAATGGCAAAAAGATAATATCCCACCTTGAACTGAGCCATTGACTCGCCACGGGTGGGAATACCACATTCGTATGCCTCGCCTTTCTGAGGATTGAAGGACCGCGGGGAAATCAATCCGGCGAGCCACAGCGCAATTGCCACAAGCGCCACGCCCGTCAGGAGCGCGACAACGGCAAGAGTTGCGTTTTGAATTGCTAATGCTATCATATAATTATGTTACATCAAAAATTTTCAATTGCACTGAGAGCGGATAGGGCTCAATCCCGACCTACAAGGCCAAAACTGCCTTTCATGGTCTCATAAGGTCCTCCAGAACCACAGAGAGGAAAAAGCCACACAGCATGATTAACCAATTGGCAATCATTCCGTTGGCATCATATCAGTACATGATACGACATACCCGTCCGCAAAATCCAGTGCAAATATAGTCAAAATTTCTGAAATTACACCCATTTTTCACAACCTATTTTAACAACCACAATCCGGATAGAGCACAAAAGACGACAATAGCGACACGATTGTCACAACGTGGGAAAAAATGTGTAACTTTGCACATTGATAAGATTCCTTTAGAGCAATGGAAACAGTAATTGACAACAATGTGTTGCACGATGCCTTTGACCGCGAGCATCTGTGGCACCCATATACATCGACAATCGACCCACTTCCCACCTACAAGGTCGACTCGGCCCGCGGGGCGCGCCTGCGGCTCGCCGACGGGCGCGAGCTGATTGACGGGATGTCGTCGTGGTGGGCGGCTTGTCACGGCTACAACCACCCGGCCATAAACAGCGCAGTGGAGACGCAGATAAAGAAGATGAGCCATGTGATGTTTGGCGGTCTGACCCATGACCCGGCGATAGAGCTGGGAAAGCTCCTGCTGGAAATCGCCCCGCCGTCGATGCACAATATATTTTATGCCGACTCAGGCTCGGTCGCTATCGAGGTGGCGATGAAGATGGCGGTGCAAGCCTCGGTCGCCAAGAGCGGTGACCACCGGAAGACCAACTTTGTCACCATCCGCTCAGGGTATCACGGCGACACATGGAATGCCATGAGCGTCTGCGACCCGGTGACGGGAATGCACGGTGCTTTCGGCCCGGCGCTGCCCATCCGCTACTTTGCCCCCGCTCCGTCAACCCCGTTTGGAGCCGAATGGAATCCGGCCGACATCGAGCCGCTTGAAAAAATCATAGCCGGGCATTGTGACGAGCTTGCCGCCCTGATACTGGAGCCGGTCGTGCAAGGAGCAGGAGGGATGAGATTTTACCACCCGCAATACCTTGTCGAGGCCCGAAAACTTTGTGACCGCTACGGCATATACCTCATTTTTGACGAAATAGCGACCGGGTTCTGGCGCACCGGCCGATGGTTTGCATGGGAACACGCCGGGGTCCAGCCCGACATCATGTGCATCGGCAAGGGACTGACGGCAGGCTACATGACCATGAGCGCGGTGCTGACCACCCGCGACGTGGCCGACACCATATCCAAAGGGGAGGCGGGAGTGATGATGCACGGCCCGACCTTCATGGCCAATCCGCTGGCCTGTGCCGTCGCCGTCGCCTCGGTCCGACTGCTGAAAAGTCAGGACATGGCCTCGCGCGTCGCCAAGCTCGAATCACAGATGAAATCACTCCTCGCACCCGCCCGGGAGCTGCCGCAGGTCAAGGAAGTGCGCGTGCTCGGGTCAATCGGCGTAATCGAGATGATGGAGCCTGTCAACGTGGGAGAATTTCAGGTAAAATGTGTAGAGCGCGGAATATGGGTGCGCCCATTCGGACGCAACGTCTACATCATGCCCCCCTATGTCATCTCTGACGAAGACCTCGAAACCCTGTGTCGCGAAATGATCAACTGCATCAGATGAACCACAGTTATTATAACGAAACAATCGAATCGCTGCGCCACTCGGGCAACCTGCGAAGAATCCCGGCTGACCGGTCGGCAGAAGAAGGCACGACTGACCTGTCGTCCAACGACTACCTCGGCCTCGGCGTCCGCACCGATCTTCAGGAACAGTTCATGGCCGAGCGCGACAACCGCATGTCGCCCATGACCTCGTCGGCGTCCCGACTGCTCGCCACGCGACAAAACGATTACGGCGACCTTGAAACACTCCTCGGCCGTCTCTATGACCGCCCGGCACTGCTGTTCAACAGCGGTTACCATGCCAATACCGGCATGATTTCGTCGCTGGCCGCCGGAAAAAGCATCATCGTGGCCGACAAACTCGTCCACGCATCCATCATTGACGGCATCGTGCTTTCCAAGGCCGCGTTCACGCGCTTTCCCCACAACGACTTTGACCGTCTGGAGCGCATCCTCGCCAAGGAATCACCCCTGCACGAGCGGGTCATCGTGGCTGTCGAGAGTGTCTACAGCATGGACGGCGACCGCGCCGACATCGACCGTCTCACGGAACTCAAGCGCCGCTATCCCAACGTGTTGCTATATGTCGACGAGGCCCACGGAGTGGGTGTCGAGGGGCCGCAGGGCCTCGGACTGTCAATCGCAGCGTCAGGCT
>CAMWRO010000293.1 GCA_947176615.1 uncultured Porphyromonadaceae bacterium | reverse complement strand
GACAGGGCGACAGCAAGAGTGGCGGTAAGGGTTTTGTTGATTGACATTCGGTGGTTTATTTTTCTAAAATTACTTCAACGATATTGGTTGAGCCGGCGGGTTGCATCGGCACGAGGTTGCCCTCGATTTTGTTGCCGTTGATGGTGATTGATTTCACGCCCTTGCTGATTCCCGAGGGGTTGCTGACGGTAATCCTGTAGTCGGCGCCGCGGAAACGGCGGTTGACTTCATAGCCTTTCCAGTCGGCGGGGATACAGGGGTTGATGACAAGGCCGTCATAGGATGGCTGCACGCCGAGGATGAACTGAGTGATGGCATACCAGTTCCACGCGGCGGTGCCGGTCAGCCAAGAGTTCTTGGCCTCGCCGGGACGGGCGGCATCCTTTCCGGCGGTCATCTGGCAGTAGACATAGGGCTCGACCTTGTGGAGGTCGCTCTTGTCTTCAAGATAGGCGGGGCATATCTTGCGGTAGTATTCCCACGCGCGGTCACCGCGGCCGAGGACTGTCTCGCCGATGATTACCCACGGGTTGTTGTGGGCGAAGATACCGGCGTTTTCCTTGTATCCGGCGGGATAGGTGGAGATTTCGCCATATTCCATGACATACTCGGTAAACGCGGGGTTGTTCAGCACGATGCCGTGCTCGCAGTCGAGGCGTTCCTTTACCGAGTCGAGAGCTTTTTCCACGAGACCTTCTTCGAGACCGATTCCGGCCATCGTGCACCATCCCTGAGACTCGATGAAGATTTTGCCCTCTTTGTTTTCCTCGGAACCGACTTTGTTGCCATAGAAATCATAGGCGCGGAGGAACCACTCGCCGTCCCATCCGTCGCGCTTGACAGCCTCGATCATCTCGTCGACATGTTTTTGGGCGCGGTCGGCTTCCTCGTTCATGCCGAGGTGGCGGCAGAGCTTGACATATTCCTCGCCGTAGATGACAAACTGTCCCGCAATCATGAGCGACTCGGCGCGGGAGCCTTCGGTCTTGTTCTCGGTTGTCTGGAACGACTCGTTGGGGTCGTTGGAGAAACAGTTGAGGTTGAGACAGTCGTTCCAGTCGGCGCGTCCGATGAGGGGGAGGCCGTGGGGGCCGAGGTTGTCGACGACATGGTTAAACGACACGCGCAGGTGCTCCATCAGCGGGACTTCGGATCCGGGTTGGTTGTCAAACGGTACAGGCTCGTCGAGAATCGACAGGTCGCCGGTCTCCTTGATATAGGCGATGGTTCCGAAGATGAGCCACATGGGGTCGTCGTTGAAACCGCCGCCGATGTCATTGTTGCCGCGCTTGGTCAGTGGCTGGTACTGGTGGTAGCAGCCGCCGTCGGGGAACTGGGTCGAGGCGATGTCGATGATGCGCTCGCGGGCGCGCTCGGGAATCTGATGCACGAATCCAACGAGGTCCTGATTGGAGTCGCGGAAACCCATGCCTCGCCCGATTCCGCTCTCAAAGAATGATGCCGAGCGGGAGAAGCAGAAGGTAATCATGCACTGATACTGGTTCCAGATGTTGACCATGCGGTCAAGACGCTCGTCGCCGCTCTTGACAGTAAAGCGGTCGAGGAGGTTGTCCCAATAACGGCGCAGCTCGTCAAATGCCTTGTCGACTTTTTCGGGAGTGTCGAAACGGGCTATCATCTCGCGGGCCTTTTCCTTGTTGATGACGCCCTTGGATTCCCATTTCTTGTCCTGCTCGTTCTCGACATAGCCGAGCATGAAGACAAGGTCGCGGCTTTCGCCGGGGGCGAGGGTGATTTCAATGGAGTGGGATGCGATGGGGGACCAGCCGTGGGCCACTGAGTTGCGCGACTTGCCGTCGAGCACGGCCTCGGGTTCGTCAAATCCGTTGTAGAGGCCGAGGAAGGTCTCGCGGTCGGTGTCAAATCCGTCGACAGGGGTGTTGACGGTGTAGAAAGCATAGTGGTTGCGGCGTTCCTTGTACTCGGTCTTGTGGTAGATTGTCGAGCCGTCAATCTCAACCTCGCCGGTAGAGAAATTGCGCTGGAAATTTTCCATGTCGGTAGCGGCGTTCCACAGGCACCATTCCATGAAAGAGAAGAGGGTGAACGTTTTGGGACGGTCGCTTTTATTGGTCAGCGTCATCTTGGCAATCTCGGCGTGGGTGTCGAGGGGGACGAAAAACAGGACACGGGCCTCGAGTCCGTTTTTAATGCCGGTGATGACTGTATAGTTCATGCCGTGGCGGCACTCGTAGAAGTCAAGCGGAGTCTTGGTGGGTTTCCATCCGGGGTTCCAGACGGTGTCGCCATCCTTGATGTAAAAATACCGTCCACCGGCATCCATCGGGACACCGTTGTAGCGGTAGCGTGTCAGACGGCGGAACTTGGCATCCTTGTAGAATGAGTAGCCTCCGGCCGAATTGGAGATGAGAGAGAAGAAGTCCTTGTTGCCGAGATAGTTAATCCACGGCCAAGGTGTGCGGGGATTGGTGATTACATATTCGCGAGTGAGATCGTCGAAATAACCGTATTTCATATTGAGTTGTTGTAAAGATTGATGATTAGGGGGAAGTGGCTCTTATTGTATTGACTGCAAAATTACCCACTAAAATTTAATCGGCTATTTAAAATTGATTAAAATGAGAGGGTTAGAGGCAAAAAACCTTTAACCCTCTCATTATTAGTCAGTCTTTACTTCAGTGACGGCATGTTGTCACGGTTGATGACGAGTGAATTTTCCATGATGGTCTTCCATTCGCCATTAGTGTTCCAAGTCAGGAAGGCAGGGCCTTCGTCGTTCTGTTCATACCAGCCCATGAAATAGCTCCACATGGCATTGTCTTTATCAGCAACGGTCGATTCGATGTCAATCATGTTGCCCACTTCTCCGAGTGCGACAATTTTGCGGCCTCCGACAGCCGAGTTGATAATGTCAAACTTGTCAGTGTGGTTGGTAAACGCATCTTCATAGAGGTCGGTGCACACGATGTCGACATATTCGTCACCGGGATAGGCTTCTACGAGCTTGGAGACATCAGCGAGATTTCCGGCATCGGAAGTCTGCATTGTCCACACCCAGATGAGGTTGTTCAGACCGTATTCGTTGGTAAGCTTGTCGTGGAGGTAAACCCACAGCTTTTTGGTGACTTCGACACCTTCGCTACCCCACCAGAACCAAGCGCCCCAAGTGTAGTCACCGGCGGCTTCGTGGAACGGACGCCACAGAACGGGGATATTGGCATCCTGAAGGAGTTTCAGGTAGCCGGCGAGTTTTGCGATGTCGGCAGTGGCAATCTTGTTTTCCCAAGACCCCTCAACCATCTCGTTTGAAGGCTTGAATTTGGTTTTGTCACCGCTTAAACCCCCTTTTGATTCGGCGCCTTCGGTAATGAACACGCCTGTAATGGTGTGGTT
>CAMWRO010000292.1 GCA_947176615.1 uncultured Porphyromonadaceae bacterium | reverse complement strand
CGGTCATGCGCAAAAGTGCTGTCATTACCGGATAATCCTGATAGACACGGCCCGAATTTATAACCGCACCTTCGAGGCCGTCAAAACCGACAAAAAAGTCAGTATCACACCATTCCACTCCATCTGTAGCCAACATAAGTCCTGATTCGGCCTGTCGGCTCACCAGAGTGTCAACAGTCGCGTCAGACGGGATGATATAACTCCCGACTGCGTCAAATTTCAGTTGTGACAAAATTTCCTTCATAGCCATTCTCAGAAAATATCGTTAATACCACACAGGATGAGCACCACATATCCGAGCACCAGACCGATTCCGCCCATTATGAGGCCGGTAATCACCATATATTTCTGCTTGATAAAGCCCGTTGCATCGGCAAGCGCGTTGGGAGGGGTGGAAATCGGCAGAACCATTGCAAGCGAGGAACAGATTGCCACACCGATAAGGAGGGTCGTCACACCGCCGTAGGCGGCAAGCGAACCGGCCATCGACGCGCCCGCAATCGCAAGAATCGGGACAAACAGTGCTGCCGTAGCCGTGTGGCTGATGAAATTGGCCATAAGATAACACAACAGGCCCGAGCCAATGATAACAACAAGCGGCGACCAGCTGTCAAACGGAATGGCAGCAATCATATCTTCGGCGAGTCCCGACTGGCGCATTGCGACACCGAGAGCAAACGCGCCCGCAATCATCCACAATATACTCCACGAAATCTGTTCAAGGTCACGCTTTGTAATCACACCGGCAATACACAGCACTCCCAGCGGCAGCATGGCGACTACATTGGCGTTCACGCCTGTCACAGCATCGGTAAGCCACAGCCCCACGGTCAGCGCAAAAGTAACATATACGAGCGCGTCTCGCCAGCCTGACTGATGGTGGGTCTCAATTTCCAAGAATATCTCTTTTTGCTTGAACGGAAACAACCGGCGCAGCACTACCCACGCGATAAACAGCAGCACCAGCGTGAACGGCACCATCACCATCATCCATTGTCCGAATCCTATGCCGAGGTTCATCCCCGCCGGGTCATTCAGAAACTTCAGGGCAATAGCATTGGGCGGTGTGCCTATCGGAGTTCCTATACCGCCGATGTTGGCCCCAATGGGGATTGCGAGGGCCAGACCGATTTTTCCCTTTCCGTCGGCGGGGAGAGCCTTCAGCACAGGCGCAAGGAATGTCAGCATCATCGCGGCCGTCGCCGTGTTGCTTATAAACATCGAGAATACCGCCGTCACGAGCAGGAATCCGAGCAACACGTTCTCTGACTTGGTTCCAAAGGGAGTCAGCATTACCTTGGCGAGCTTGACATCAAGTCCGCTCTTGGTCGCTGCGATTGCGATTATAAAACCTCCGATGAACAGCATGATTGTCGGGTCGGCGAAACAATGGAGAATCGCAGTATTGCTGACAAGGTTGTCAAACTTCTCCCCTGCGGGGCCGGTCTGGAAAAACCATAACGCGCTGTCCGACGTGCAAAACAACAGCAACACTACGACAACCAGCGAGGTCGTCCATGCAGGCACGGCATCAAAGAGCCACATCAACGCGGCAAAAGCGAATATCGCTATGACACGATGCTCCACTTCGTTCAGACCCGGCAGTCCGTAGTAATCTGACGGCGCTATCCACAAGAACAGCGGCACGGCGATAGCAAAAAACAGTTTCAGCATCTTCAACCCAAGCGGGTTCTTGTCATTGCGATGCTCCTTTTTCCATTGATGGTAGGCTTCCACAAGGTGAAAGCCATGAAAAATAGTAAACATAATTGATTGATTTATTTTGATAGTTGACCAATGAATTATGTTCAATCAACCTCACGGACAAGCATGCAGGGACATGACACACCGACTGACGACACCGCCCGAAAGCAACATCATCCGACACATGGACACACCTATATTTATAACAGCGCAATAGTTTCACTCCAAAATCTAATCCACGAGATTATTGAACGAATTATCGCATGGCAGGTCTCCTGGCTCGTCCCCGTTTCGCGCCGCCTTCTCGATTCAGGTTGAACCAATGGCATGAATTGCAGCGAAACGTTGCATCGGGACATACAGTAGCGGGTCTGCTCAGGCATTTAACCTGATTCCCTTTTAATCGCCCGAAACAAGCAAAGCGTTTCGGGCAAACCAATGCGGCTGCAAAGTTAAAAAATTTCTCAGACCGAGGCAAATATTACGGAATTTTTTCTTTAATTGTCATCAAAACCGCTTTTCTAAGTTAAAAAATTACACTTTTTCAGCTTTCATTGTTGGTAATTCCGATTTTATCACTATTTTTGCATCATGAATTAAAAAATCAAATTTTCAGAATGATTACTTTCAATGCCTATTTTCCGTTTTATTTTTACTTTTATTACGCAAGTGATAAGAGCGGCGGGAACATGCGCATGATATAACGACACCAATAACGCTATTTTACAATTTTTCCCGTTGCTCAGAATTGAGCAACGGGATTTTGTTTTTATACAGTGATTATGAGACAGATTGCAATTCAAGGGGTAGCCGGATGCTACCATGACGCGGCGGCAAGGGAATATTTTGCCGGAGAAGATATCGAGACGGTGGCTTGTGACACGTTTCCGGCATTATTTGACCGCCTTGCGACCGACGCATCGATGCTCGGGGTGGTAGCTATCGAGAATACTATTGCCGGCAGCCTGCTGGCCAATCACGAACTGCTGCGCACAAGCAGCCTGCGCATCATCGGTGAGTTCAAGATGAGAATATCCCATGTCCTCGCCGCGCTCCCGGGCGAAAGCATCGGGAGTGTGACCGAGGTCCATTCCCACCCGATGGCACTGATGCAGTGCGAACAGTTTCTCCGCAACCATCCGATGATGAAGATGGTCGAGTGTTTCGACACGGCCGGAAGCGCCCGCGACATAGCCGCCGGAAATCTTCGCGGCCATGCGGCTGTGTGTGGCGAATATGCCGCCTCCCTTTACGGTCTCGACATTCTCGCACGCGGAATCGAGACCAACAAGCGCAACTTCACGCGCTTTCTCGTTGTCGCCGACCCGCTCGTCGCGAGCGAGTGCGGTCCCGGGGAAAAGGAAATCGACAAGGCATCCATCGAGTTCACACTTCCCCACCGACAAGGTGCATTGTCTAAAGTCCTGACCATCCTATCGTTCTACGACATGAATCTTACAAAAATACAGTCAACGCCGATTGTCGGGCGCGAATGGGAATATAGGTTCTACGTCGACCTGACATTTGACAGCCTTTTGCGCTACCGACAGGCGATAACGGCAATCACCCCGCTGCTCAACGACATCCGCGTGCTCGGAGAATATCGAGAATTTAATTAGAAAATCAGAAACTTTGAAACGGATTGTTGCGGCTGACCGCATAAACAATATCAAGGAATACTATTT
>CAMWRO010000291.1 GCA_947176615.1 uncultured Porphyromonadaceae bacterium | reverse complement strand
GTCGCGCCGCGGATTCGAGGTCCACGTTTTTGAGGCATTGCACGAAATCGGCGGTGTGTTGAAATATGGCATCCCGGAGTTCCGCCTGCCCAATGCCGTCGTTGACGTTGAGATTGACTCGTTGCGCTCTCTCGGAGTCGAATTTGCCAAAAACTGCATTGTCGGAAAAACCTTGTCCTCTGACGATTTGCACGAAATGGGAGTCTCGGGCATATTTGTCGGCTCAGGCGCCGGCCTTCCGCGTTTCATGGGTATCCCCGGCGAAAATCTGATAGGCATAATGTCGTGTAATGAATACTTGACCCGCATTAATTTGATGGGAGCCGGAAAGCCGGGTAATGACACCCCTGTCCTGCATGGCAGCCGCGTGGCTGTTATCGGTGGCGGTAATACGGCAATGGATGCCGTGCGCACTGCACGCCGCATGGGTGCTGAAACAGCCATGATAGTATATCGTCGCGGCGAAGACGAAATGCCTGCCCGTCTCGAAGAAATCCACCATGCCAAGCAAGAGGGTGTGACATTCATGACACTGCATAACCCTGTGGAATATATAGCCGATGACAAGGGCCGTGTGATGGCGATGCGTGTGCAGAAAATGGAACTTGGCGAGCCTGATGCCTCGGGCCGTCGCAGTCCGGTCCCGATTGAGGACGCTATCGAAGAAATTCCTGTAGACCTCGTTATTGTCAGTGTGGGCGTATCTCCCAACCCGCTTATTCCCAATGCTGTTTCAGGACTGGAAATCTCACGACGCGGAACAATTGTTGTAAATGAGGAGACAATGCAGTCTTCTCTTCCCGACCTTTATGCCGGCGGTGATATTGTTCGCGGTGGTGCCACTGTGATTCTCGCGATGGGCGACGGTCGCAAAGCCGCCAAAGCGATGGATGAAGCACTGAAAAAATAATCGCACATCAATTATAAAACGATAGTGGCGCGAGATATAAATTTTCTCGCGCCACTATCGTTTTATAAAATTCAACAACGGTCAAATTTTACATAAGTCTGCTCGGTCGGATGATAATCCTCGTTATCCCACAGGGCCGATGAAATCATCAGGTCGGCACTGATGCGGTTGCAGGCAATGGGGACGTTGTGAAGCCGACATTGGCGCAACAGCATCTGGATGTCAGCCTCGTGTGGCTGTGGGTTAAGGTCGTCGATTAGAAAGACTGCAAGGTCAATCTCGTTTCTGACAACCTTTGCCGCGATTTCGGCATCACCGCCCATAGGGCCGCTGTTCATGCATTCCACATCGGCCTCGATGCCCAATTCGTTAAATGCGTCCTTTATCAGTCCGCCGGTAGTACCGGTGCAAACGAGATGATGACGTGACAACAGCGGGGCGTTGTATTTTACCCATGAAACCATGTCGGCTTTACGCTGGTCGTGGGCCACAAGTGCTATTGTAAGATGCTTTTTCATAATGAATGAATTTGGTTAAATCAATTTAATAACGTCTTGTGGCTGTCATTGGTTCTGTTCGGTTGATGCCGCGCGCGTTTTTTTATCGGTATTGCGCATCGAGACATACAGAGTTACTACGGCAAACAGAAACGCGATTATATCAGATGCCGACATTGATGCCCACACTCCGTTGATGCCGAAATGGCGCGGCAGAATGATGAGAAACGGTATAAGGAACAACAGCTGTCGGGTCAAAGACAGGAATATCGAAACTTTCGGTTTCCCGACACTTTGGAAAAAGTTTTGAATCACAATCTGGCAACCTACCACCGGGTAACAGATGAAATAAATTCTGAACCCCTTGCGGGCAAGGTCAATCAGCACCGGGTCGGTCGTGAAAAGGTCGCTAACCGCATCGGGGAACAGCTCGGTAATGAGCCACCCTGCAAATGTGATGCTTACCCCGAGGATAATGCCAAGTTTCAAAGTCCGCTTCACTCGGTCGAGATTTCCTGCACCATAGTTGTATCCGAGAATAGGCTGCATGCCCTGTGTGACGCCGAAAACAATCATGACAAAAAACATCGTCGTGCGGTTAAGGATTCCGTATGCCCCCACCGCCATATTTCCGTCATTGCCGCCGTAGTCAAGCAATGCGCGGTTGATGAATATAACCACGATACAGGCACACACATTCATCAAGAACGGAGACAGGCCGATAGCGTAGATGCGTTTCATTATCGCTCCGGTCAGCCACTTGTTGTTCCAGTTAAGGTGTATGGAGCTTTTGCGCGACAAAAAGTGGTAGAGTACCCATATAAAAGCGGCAGACTGACCGCATATGGTAGCGAATGCGGCTCCCTTGATGCCCCAGTCAAACACAAATATAAAAATCGGGGCAAGAATCACATTGACAACCACCGAAAGCAGTGCCGAAATCATGGCCTTGCGGGGATACCCGGTTGCTCTCATCAGATTGTTTAACCCGATAAAGAGGTATGAAATCGGAGTGCCGTAAAGGATGACCTTCATAAATTCACTCGCGTAGGGAATCGTTTCTTCCGTCGCTCCGAAGAAATAAAGAATCGGATCGAGAAACAACAGCGTCACGCCTCCGAAAAGGACAGAGTGGATAAGGCAAAGCACAAATACATTGTTGATTACGTCGGTAGCACGGCTATAGTTCCTCTGTCCGAGGAAAATTGATGAAATTGTGGCACCGCCCACCGCAATGAGCGTACAGAACGCCATCACGAGGTTCATCAGCGGGAATGTAATCGCAAGACCTGCAATGGCCATTGCGCCCACGCCGCGGCCAATAAATATTGAATCGACGATATTGTAAAGCGAGACCGCAACGCTTGCGATAATGGCGGGGACAGAATATTGCATCAGCAGCCGACGGATAGAACTCGTGCCGAGATCGGCAGTCGATGACGCAACATTGTCCGACGGTTTTGCTTGTGTTGAAACTGTGGGGGATTTATCCTGACTCATGAGCATGGAATATGTTTTAGCAGCACAAAATTATCGAAAATTTCATGCCTGTACAAATTGAACATCGCGACTCCATCGAGTGTTTTATAAAGATTGTAAATTTTATTCAGCGATAGAGATTGAATTTTGGCAAAAAAGTATTAATTTTGCACCGAAATTAATTCATAGGAACAAAATAGAACATTAAAATCATGATAAATCGAGTATTGATCCGTATTAAGGTTGTGCAGATGCTTTATTCTTATCTGCTGTCCCAAAGTGAGTTCAAGATTGAACCGGCTCCCGCCGAGTCGGCTTCCCGTGATAAAAAGTACGCCCACACACTGTACCTCGATTTATTATTGATGGTGTTGGAAATGTCGGGGTTCGACGTGCGCGGCAACGGAAAGTCGCCGTTGCGCGGATTTGCCCTCAACAAGCATATTAACCGTAATTCGATGTCGCGCGCGCTCAACGGGGTAGACGAAGTGAGAAGTGCTATTC
>CAMWRO010000290.1 GCA_947176615.1 uncultured Porphyromonadaceae bacterium | reverse complement strand
GAGCAGCACCCTTGCCCCGCCAGCGGGGGTGGTTTGGGGGGGGCCCCCGGCCCGTTTCGCGACCGCGCCGGGCACCCGGTCGACTCGCGCCGGGCTGCGGCGCGGGTCGACGGCCATGACACTCTTGCCGTTGACAATCACATCGGTTACCACGGGGCGGTGCTTGGGCCCGGTTTCCTCGTCGAGCCGGGACGTGTCAATTCTGAGCAGACCGTCGGAATTTCCGAGGCACAAATCACCGTTTTCATCCATCATCGGGTTCATCAGTGTGAAAATGGGGGAGGGCACACCGTCGGCATAGGTCAGCGGGCGCAGGATGCCGTCTTTGTCGATATGGCTCAACCCGTCGCTTGTGCCGAACCACACACGGCCGTCGCGGTCCTCGATTATGAATCCGGCTCCGGGTGTGTTGCTTTTGGGGTCTACAGTAACAGTCTGCCATTCGGTCAGTTCCATGTTGGACCTTGTGACTGCTCCGCGGTCGGGCATGAACCACAGATTGTGGTTGCTGTCCTCGTAGACCTCTCTTATTTTGTCATGGTTTATGAATCCGTTGGGGAAGCTGTCGTCGCGTATCTCGCTGCCGTTGTAGACACATACGCCCGTCTCGGTGCATATCCATCCGCGCCCTGCCGAGTCGAAATAGATTTCATAGACATTACCGCGGAGCAGTCGCGAGTTGGAATCAGTGTAGTGGGCCGTCTCGACACCGTTGCGGTAGCAGTATATTCCGCTGGAGGTTCCGACCCACATAGTGCCTTCGTTGTCGGTCGTAATGACAAAAATATTGCTGTTGCTCAGGTTTTTGGCCGCGGCAAAGTCGATAAGTGACATGTTGGCCGGGTCAAATATATATATGCCGCCGCCATAGGTTCCCACATAGTAGCGGCCGTCGGCTGCATCGCGCATGATGGTGAATACCATGCTGGCGCGCATATCGTCGGGAGTGGTGAATCTTGCGCTTGCCCCCCGGGAGGAATCGACATAGTAAAGACCTTCACGGGTGCCTATCAGTTTTTCACTTCCGTGCATTCCGAGCGCTCTGACCGTCATTCCGGCTGTATTCAGGATGTCGTCAGCCTTATATGTTTCCACGAGGTCGCGCTGAAACAGTGTGTAGTCGATGCCGCCTTGGTAATATCCCACCCACATCTGCCCGGCATGGTCGACGAGCAGGGAATAGACAGAGTTGGAGCGCAGTTTTCTCCCGTTTTTGTCAGAAGTCCCGCGGTCTATGGTCGACACTACTTTGCGCCGTCGTGTCGAGATGAGATGTATGCCGCTTCCGTCGGTTGCCGCATAGAGCAATCCGTTATCCGCCGGGGCGAGTGCCGTTATCACGCTGCTCCCGAGGTCAATATAGCGGCTGTATTCATGAGTGTCTGTGTCAAATGTTATTATACCCTTGCTTGCCGTGGCGATATAGATAATGTTGCTTTCGATAGCGATATCGTTGACGGGTATTTCCTCGCGGTCGGGGAAACGTTCCAGTTCGAGGCGTTGTCCCGCGGCATCGCAGTGAAGGAGTCCGGCGGGAGTGGCAAGCCACAGGCTGCCTTCCTCGGCGGGGTCTTTCTCGATGGCATAGACAATGTTTAATCTTGACATCACGTCGCGAGAAGGGACCACATGCCCCAGCCGGTTGTCACGGGTGTTGAGCAAAAACAGTCCTCGTTCCGTGCCTATATAGAGAGTATCTCCGCTCGGGTATAGAGAGTTTACGCGGAACATGATTCGGTCGTTGGCCACGCGCGTCAGTGCCGAGCCGTCGTCGCTGAGAGAGAAAATCCCTTCGTTGTTGCCTATCCAGAGTCGCCCGTCGGCCGTCTCGGTGATGGCATTGACGCGCTGCTGGTGTGTGGCAGTGCCGGGAATGCTGTAGCGCTTGACTCTCATGCCGTCAAACCGGTCGAGCGACGCTCCCGTTCCGAGCCACACATATCCCGCCGAGTCTTTATAAATCGTGTTGACGACCAAGTCAGAGAGGCCGTCTTCCACTGTCAACCCTCTGAACTGTTGGGCAGAAAGAGGCGGAGCAAGAATGGATATTATTGATAAGATTATGAAAAGCAATCGTTTTAGATGCATGTATATTTCCCGATCTAAGGTGTAAGGCTATTATATTATTGCAAATTTAAACAAAAATCGCGAGATTTTTACAAATGCGACATAAAAAAGCCGTGTCACGGAGAGTTCGTGACACGGCTTTGATTAGATTTTATGCATTATTAAATCCAGCGCACAAATGCAAAGTCTTGGCGGTGGGGCAGTTCGGGATTAGTGGGATAGATGCGGTAGCTGTAGCGGAACACACCCGGGTCGCGGAGCTGTCCGGATACTTCGTAAGTCACGGTGCTGCCGTCTTCGCTCTTGATTTCGAAAGGAACAGATTTCCAGCGGTTGATCTGTCCGTTTTCAACGCGGTCAATGACGAGTTCGACAGCGATTGAGCGACCGAGGCCGTTGGTGTCGAGCTTGATGGTGGTAGTCAAGGTCTCGCCGGTATTGGCGTTAGTGTGGACATCTTGATCAGTCTTGAAGTCAAGAACCTTGATACCGTCCCAAGCTGCTGCGACTTTCTCTTTCCAAGCCACGATTTCGTGGGCTACGGCGTTATTGTTGGCCGCGAGGTGGTCAAAACGCTTGGCTTCCTTGTTGTAGAAGCGGGTGATGTAGTCCTCGATCATGCGCTGCATGGTGTAGTGGGGAGCGATGTGACCGATTGAACGCTTGATATACTGAATCCATTCGGGAGAGTAACCTTTGGAGTTCTTTGCGAAGTACAAGGGGATAATCTCGTTTTCGAGCATCGAGTAGATTGTGGCAGCGTCGAGTTTGTCCTGCTGCGACTGGTCGGTATAGGTGCGCTTGTCGGTAAGCGCCCAGCCGGCCTGTTCGTCCTTGCGGAATCCTTCATACCACCATCCGTCGAGAACCGAGAAGTTAAGCACACCGTTCATCTCGGCCTTTTCGCCCGATGTTCCCGATGCCTCAAGGGGACGGGTCGGGGTGTTGAGCCAGATGTCGACACCGGTCACGAGGCGCTTGGCTACAATCATGTTGTAGTCTTCAAGGAAGATAATCTTGCCTTGGAACTGCGGCATGCGCGAGATTTCCATGATGCGCTTGATGAGGCCCTGTCCTGCACCGTCGGCGGGGTGAGCCTTGCCCGAGAAGATGAACTGCACGGGGAACTGCTCGTTGTTGACGATGCGGGCGAGGCGGTCAAGGTCGGTAAAGAGAAGGTGGGCGCGCTTGTAGGTGGCAAAGCGGCGGGCAAAGCCGATAATCAGCGCGTTGGGGTTGATTTTTTCAAGAATCTTGATGACTGCCGAGGGGGCGCCTGGGTTGTCAAGCCATTTTTCCTGTAAGTCGCGGCGCACGAATGTGATGAATTTGTTTT
>CAMWRO010000289.1 GCA_947176615.1 uncultured Porphyromonadaceae bacterium | reverse complement strand
TAACTGAAAGATGCTACCACTTTGGATTAACATTTGTTATGAAACACCCTCTAAGAAAAATCCGCATAACACTCGCCACAATAACCCTCCTCGCGATTACAATGCTGTTTCTCGACTACACGGGGACAGCAACACGGCTGTGGGGGTGGATAGCTAAGATTCAACTCGTTCCCGCCGTGCTGTCGCTCAACGTGATAGCACTCCTCATCCTCGTCGCGCTAACACTGCTGCTCGGTCGTGTCTACTGCTCGGTCATCTGCCCGCTCGGCGTGACGCAGGATGTATTCAACTGGCTCAGAGGCAAAATCGGGCCTAAAAAGAAACGTAAAAACCGTTTTCACTACGCCAAACCCCTGACATGGGTGCGCGTGACGGTGCTTGCCGCGTTTGTCGCGCTTTTTGTCGCTGGACTCGCCTCGGTTGCCATGCTCATCGCCCCTTACAGTGCCTACGGACGCATCGCATCATCGCTTTTCGCCCCGGTATATGACGCGCTCAACGGATGGCTCGTCGACCTGCAAGGGCCTGACTCCTATACATTTTACACCGTCGACAGCTTTGCTCCCACCACGGCGGCCGTCGTGCTTGCCGCTGTCACCCTCGGCGTGGTAGCGGCGTGTGCATGGCTCGGCGGACGCATATATTGCAACTCGGTCTGCCCGGTGGGCACACTGCTCGGCTTTCTAAGCCGTTTCTCACTGTTAAAGCCGGTCATCGACACCTCGCGCTGCAACGGTTGCGGCAAATGCGCCCGCAACTGCAAGTCGTCATGCATCGATTCCAAGACCCATCACATCGACTATTCACGCTGCGTGGCTTGCATGGACTGCATTGACAACTGCTCGACCGGGGCAATAAGTTTCAGATATACCCGAAAGACTGAAAAGCCTCAGGAGGTCGACAACAGCCGCCGCGCCATGATAGGTGTCGGGGCAATCGCACTGTCGGCAGCCGTAGCCAAAGCGCAGGACAAGACTACCGACGGAGGCCTTGCGGTAATCATCCCCAAGAAACGCCCCGCCCGTAAAAACAGGATTGTCCCCCCCGGTGCAATCAGCGCAGCCAATCTTCAGCAACACTGCTCCTCGTGCCAGCTGTGCATCTCTCAGTGCCCCAACAAGGTGTTGCGCCCGTCGATGGAACTTGATACATTCATGCAACCCGAGGTCTCATACGAGGCCGGTTACTGCCGACCGGAGTGTACCCGCTGCAGCGACGCCTGCCCGACGGGAGCGATACGCCCTGTCGGCGTTGCCGGGAAAAGCTCGATACAGGTGGGCCATGCTGTCGTAAATCGCGACATCTGCTATGCCGCGACAGGCGAAATGAGATGCGGCAACTGCTCGCGCCACTGTCCCGCCGGAGCAATCATGATGATACCTGTCAGCGAAGGGAGCGAGACCCTGATGCCGGTCGTCAACGAGGCATTGTGTATCGGCTGCGGAGCCTGCGAAAATCTATGCCCCGTGCGCCCGCTGAGTGCAATCCATGTCGAGGGACACCTCGTTCACCGATATATTTGACCCGCTATGAAACAGAATGAAATCACCCGTCGCGGCTTCCTCAAATATCTTGGTGCGGGAGCCACTCTCGCTGCTATCGGCTGCAAGGCCACCGACAGCGACAATGCCGCCCCGACGCATGTTGCCGCCGGAACCGGCGAAATGACAACCCGTACCAACCCGAAAACAGGCCAAAAAGTATCGCTGCTCGGATACGGATGTATGCGCTGGCCCACGATTACCAATGCCGACGGCGAGGAAGTCATCGATCAGGAAATGGTCAACCGCCTTGTCGACACTGCCATTGCAGGGGGTGTCAACTACTTTGACACATCACCCGCCTATTGCAAGGGGTTCAGCGAGCGAGCCACCGGCATCGCACTTGCACGCCATCCACGCGACAGCTATTTCATCGCCACCAAACTTTCCAACTTCGCGCCCGAGACATGGTCGCGTGAACGGTCAATCGAAATGTATCGCAATTCGCTGAAAGAATTGCAGACTGACCACATCGACTACATGCTCCTTCACGGCATCGGAATGGGTGGGATGGAGGCGTTCAACGGTCGCTATATCGACAACGGAATCCTCGATTTCCTCATCGCTGAGCGCGAGGCGGGGCGCATAAAAAACCTCGGTTTCTCCTACCACGGCGACGTGGAGGTATTTGACCACCTGCTGTCGCAACACGACAAGTATAAGTGGGACTTCGTGCAGATACAGCTCAACTATATCGACTGGCTGCACGCCAAGGAGGTCAATCCGCGCAACACCAATGCCGAATATCTCTACAACGAGCTGCACCGACGCAATATCCCCGCCGTCATCATGGAACCGCTGCTCGGCGGACGCCTCGCATCGCTCAACAACAACCTCGTCGGGCGGCTGAAACAGCGTCGCCCCGACGACTCGGTGGCATCGTGGGCATTCCGCTATGCCGGCTCGCCCGAGGGAGTTCTGACCGTCCTCTCGGGCATGACCTACATGGAACATCTCGAAGACAACCTGCGCACCTACAGTCCGCTTGACCCCATTTCTCCCGAAGAAGACCGACTGCTTCAGGATGTCGCAAAAATCACCCTCACCTACCCCACGGTCCCCTGCACCGACTGCAAGTACTGCATGCCATGCCCCATCGGCCTGAATATTCCGGCAATATTCGCCCATTACAACAGATGTATCAACGAGGGCAATGTCCCTTCGGGCAGCCGCGACCCCGACTATGAAAAAGCACGTCGCGCCTACCTTGTGGGATATGACCGCGCGGTACCGCGAGAGCGGCAGGCTTCCCACTGCATAAACTGCGGCGTGTGTGAGCCACACTGCCCGCAAGGCATCCACATCCCCGAGCGCCTTGCCGCCATCGACAACATCGTCGAGCAACTGAAACAGAACACCATGTCATGATACACGAATCGCCCGAAGACCATTGTCTTCGGGCGATTCTGTAAATAGGGTCAGAGAGTGGTTATCGGAATTTAACAGCCCTGCACGAGGGAAATCAGCAATTCCTTGCCATCTTCGCTGTCTTGGAAATTGATTTTGCCTTCGCGGGCAAGCCATCCGAGAGCTGCGTAGAGTTCTTTGTCTGTTTTAATCTTAGCGACTTTTTTGAGCTGTTTGGTCCCCAAAACATCGGCCTCGTTCAGTGCGTTCCACACACTGCCGGCAAGTGCGCCAATAACGTCAGTGTTCATTTCTATTCTTATTAAAATTACACAATAATAAATCCGCTCGATTGAAAAACCTTGCTAATTTGATGCAAATTTACAAAATTTTTACAATTCCAAATCATTTTATTAACAAATTTATGCGGGATTTTGTTCTCAGATAGCAGATTTATCTTATTTCGACCGATTTAGAGGTTGTTTATAATCGATTCAGTTCCGACTCTGATGCCGACGAGCCTTTA
>CAMWRO010000288.1 GCA_947176615.1 uncultured Porphyromonadaceae bacterium | reverse complement strand
TCCGACTCGTGAAAACAGGCTTTGGATTCACATTTGTTTTTAAACAACCTCTTAAATAAGGCACTCGTCCTCGCGGTCGGCAGCGATGAAAAGAAAAATCAGATCATAACGGATAGCCGATATCAGGCATGGCTAAAAATAGCTGAAAATATGTGCCGAGAATCTGGCACCACATTTTCCCACTTTCCGGCAGCTTCCACGAAAGTACACGATTAGTACCCAACCATTTCCAAACCACTCTGACAATCAGTCCATTTGCCCAAATAAGAAAAATTTGCTAATTTTGTGGTTTGGGAAAATAGAAGATATGAATATTACTGAAGATATGAAATTGCGTCTTGCGTCTGTAAAGCTGTTTCTGACAGACGTTGACGGAACGTTGACTGACGGTGGAATGTATTATTCTGCTGACGGAGACGTTATGAAAAAATTCAACACCCGTGACGGAATGGGGCTGCAGCTCCTGCAGCGCGACGGAGTAAAAGTGGGGATTATCACCAGCGAGAACACCGAGATTGTAAATCGGCGTGCTGCGAAGCTTGGGGTGGATTATCTCGTGCAGGGCAAACGTTTTGGCGGCAAACTGGCCGCGGCCAATGCTATCTGCGACCAACTCGGCATAGGGCCGGGCGATGTCGCCTATATCGGCGACGATGTTAACTGTGCCGACTTGCTTTCTGCCGTCGGTGTGGCCGCGTGCCCTGCCGACGCTATGCCTCAGGTAAAGAAAATTGACGGGATACTGCACATGTCACTCCGTGGCGGTGAAGGATGTGTCCGTGAGTTTATTAATCTGATTTTGGAGGCCCGGGATGAGTAAAAGCAATGTGTCTGTGACATTCATGGTGCTTGCTGTCACATTCTGTGTGTGTCTTATTGTCAGCAACCTCATGGAAATAAAGACTGTCGACCTCGGGCCCCTCACCATTACCGCCGGGGTGATTGTCTTCCCCATATCCTATATAATAAACGACTGCATCGTCGAGGTCTATGGATTCTCCAAGGCCCGCCTTGTGATATGGCTCGGTTTCCTGATGAATCTCCTTGTATCATTGCTTCTTCAGGTGGGAATATGGCTTCCCGGAGCCGAATCGTGGGAGGGGCAGGAATCCATGCAGATGATATTTGGAGCAGTGCCGCGCATTTTTGTCGCCAGTTTTATCGCTTTTCTGTGCGGGTCTATGGTCAACGCCTATGTCATGTCACGCATGAAGATAGCCTCGGAAGGACGTAATTTTTCATTCCGGGCAATAATGTCAACTGTGTTCGGCGAGGGTGTCGATTCTCTGATATTTTTCCCGATAGCTTTTGGGGGAATCCTTGCTTGGAGCGAGATTGTGGCATTAATACTTACGCAGACAGTCCTGAAAACAGTATATGAGATGCTGATTCTGCCTGTCACGATGCGTGTTGTGAAATTTTTGCGTAACCGGGAGGGCGGAGATGTGACCGATGACCCCGGTATGTCCTATAAATGGTGGAAACTAAATGCGTAATCATTCTGTGAGACAAGATTCGTTAAAATGGGTGTGGATTGACCTTGACGATACATTGATAGATTTCCGCGCCAATTCCCGCATCGCGTTGAGGCTTCTGTATGAAAAAATGGCACTCAGTCGTTTTTATGCCTGTTGTGATGACTGGATTGATGCTTATGAGAAAAACAACAAGTCGTTATGGGACCGATATAACCGAGCCGAGATAACTAAAGATTTCCTTCGCATTGAACGCATGAGGGCCGTTATCGCCGATGCATGGCAGGGTGGGAGTGATGACCTTGTCAATCTGTCGTGGGAAATGGACAGGGTTTATCTGGCTCTGCTTGCCGAGCAGAAAACGCTTGTCGAAGGCGCTCGGGAAATGCTTGACTATTTGCGCGGCCGCAAATATAATATAGGTGTCCTTTCCAACGGATTCTCGCAGGTGCAGCATCTTAAAATCGCATCGGCCGGACTGACCGGCAAAATAGACCTTGTCATTCTCAGCGATGACATCGGGGTTAACAAACCCGACCGGCGGATTTATGATTATGCGATGGAGAAGGCGGGATGTCCCGATCCGGAGGCTCACGTCATGATTGGCGACAACCCTGACACGGATATCGCCGGGGCGGTGGCTGCCGGATGGGGTGCGATTTATTTTAATCGCGGCAAAGCCGGGGCGCCTGTCATGCATGAGCAATTTGTCGAAATCGGGTCGCTCTCAAGTGTTATTTCCCTGCTTTGAGTTTCAGTAGAGGAGCTAATGTGGTGCATAAGTGAGATTTATTGTAAAAAAAACACCAATCATTGCTGTTAATTCAAAAAAAGTTCCGATATTTGCACTTGCAAAAACCGCGACAGCGGATAAAATATGCGACATCAAGATATTAACCAATTATAAAAACTTAGATTACAATGACTAAAGCTGACATCGTCAACGAAATTGCTAAAACTACAGGCATTGACAAGTCAAACGTTCTTGATACCATCGAGAAGTTCATGGAAATCGTGAAAGATTCTCTTGCGCATGGCGAAAATGTGTATCTGCGCGGATTTGGCAGCTTCATCATCAAGGTTCGCTCTGAGAAGACTGCCCGTAATATATCCAAGAACACAACCATCATCATCCCCGAGCACCGCATTCCCGCATTCAAGCCGGCCAAGGTGTTCATGGAAGAGGTAAAGGACATGAAATAATCCCGGAGGCCCTGTCGTCTCCTCGGTTATCCGGTCAGCTATCATTGCTGAAAAGCATAATTCCCAATATTTTAACCCTATAAAGCGTAAAAAACTATGCCCAGCGGAAAGAAAAGAAAAGGCCACAAGATGGCTACTCACAAGCGCAAAAAACGTCTCAGAAAGAATCGTCACAAGAAGAAGTAAGAGACATCCGGCAGGTTGACCGTCATCAACGTTTGTAAAGACCGCAACCTCGCAGTCTCTCCGGCGTTGGTCGACCTCTTACCGAAGCAAACAAGAACAAACACGAGGTACATTTACTCTGTCCCCGTAGTTTGTTCTTTGTTTTAATGTATTACCAACCATTCCACTGATGAAAAGTGAACTTATTGTAGATGTTCAACCCTCCGAGGTGTCTATCGCCTTGCTGGAAGATTCGCGGCTCGTCTCGTTGCAGAAAGAATCGCGAAACATTTCCTACGCTGTGGGCGACATTTATCTGGCAAAGGTGAAAAAACTGATGCCGGGTCTTAATGCCGCCTTCGTCAACGTAGGCTACGAAAAGGACGCTTTCCTCCACTACTTGGATCTTGGTTCACAATTTTCTTCTTATTCAGCTTTCATCAAGAGCGCGCTCGACGATAAAAAACATGAACCCTCAGTGTCGCGCATCAAGCGATTGCCCGATATTGACAAGCATGGGTCGATAACTGATGTTCTACAGCCGGGACAAGAACTGATGGTGCAGATTGTCAAG
>CAMWRO010000287.1 GCA_947176615.1 uncultured Porphyromonadaceae bacterium | reverse complement strand
GCGGCCGGCTCCCCGTCTCGACCTATGGCTCGACCAAGGTAGGTGACCTCAAGTACCGCGACATGAACGGCGACGGCTTCATCGATGACCGTGACGAGACGTTCATCGGATACAGCGATGTGCCTGAGAACTCCTATTCGATATCGCTCGGCGCCAACTGGAAGGGTATAGGCTTCTCGGTAATGTTCCAGGGTGTGGATCACGTGAGCCGCTACTATGACGCCGAGGCCATGTATGCCTTCGTCGGCGGCGGCAAGGTCAAGGAACACCACCTCGACCGCTGGAACCCCGCTGTCAGCGAGCAGCAGAATCTGGCCAACGCCAAGTATCCCCTCCTCCACTATGACAGCTACGGCAACCACAACCAGCGTCAGAACTCATTCTTCCTCAAGAATGGCGCATTCTGCCGTCTGAAAAACATCGAGGTTTCCTACTCGCTCCCCGAGAAATGGATCAAGCATGTGTGGATGTCACAGTGCCGTTTCTACGTCAACGCCAACAACCTCATCACTTGGGACCATCTTGACGGACTCACCGACCCCGAAAACAACGGGTCCAACAAGTACCCCATCTGCAAGACAGTCAACTTCGGCGTAAACATTCAATTTTAACCCTCATCTCTGAAACATCATGAGAAAACTAATTCAGCATACATTATCAGCCGCTTTCATCGGTGTGGCGATGACCGCCTTCACCGGGTGTAGCGACTTCCTCGACAAGCAGCCCTCCAACGAGCTCAGCGAGGAAAAGACCTATGCCGACTGGAGGATGTTTGAGTACTTCCACAACGATACCTATAACTTCCTTCTCCACGGTGCCAACCGCATCAACGGCTCGTGGCTCGACGCTGCCACCGACCTTGCCGAGACTTCCTTTGCCTCCGGCGGCACTCTGACCACATTTAATATCGGCAACTACTACGGCAATGCCGGTGCCGCCGAGCTTGTCAGCGTGTGGGAGTCGCGCTATCGCGGAATCCGCAAGTGCAACCGTGTCCTCAACGACATGGACCGTGTCCCCTATGACATCACCCGCACGGCAGAGGAAAACGAGGCTCTCCGCGCCACCACCCGCGCCGAGGCTCGCACTTTCCGCGCTTGGTTCTACTGGGAACTGTTCCTCCGCTACGGCACGCTGCCCATCATCACCGATGTGCTTGACCCCGCCGACGACATGATTACTCCCTACAAGAACCGTCCGACCGTCAAGGAATATGTAATCGACTTCATCCTGAAAGAACTTCAGGAATCGGAACCTGACCTGCTCAACTATGCCGACGCATGGAGCAGCAACCGCATCGGCCGCCTCTCGCAGCCCATGTCGCGCGCCCTCCAGAGCCGCATCCTCCTCTACATGGCTTCTCCCCGATATGCTCAGGAATCGGGCGTGACTTGGAAACAGGCTGCCGACGCCGCCAAGAAGTTTATCGATGACTACAGCGGTAACTTCGGTCTTTTTGCCGAAGAAAACCTGTCGCCCTCCGAAAACTATGCCAACGCCCTTCTCCGCACCCAGTACACCGGCAACAACAACGAGGTAATCTTCTTCCGCAACGACGTTGTCATTGGCTGGGGTGGAATTTCTCAGGACACCCCCGTCGGTGAAGGCGGTAACGGCGGCAACTGCCCGTCGCAGAACCTCGTCGACATGTATGACATGGTCGACGGCTCATCGCCCTTTACATCCTATGACGTGACCGGTGCTCCGGTTTATTCCAACGGCGTTCCCACTGTAAATGCCGCAAGCGGCTACAACGATGCCGACATGTGGTCTAACCGTGACCCCCGCCTCGCCGCAACAATCCTCTATCAGGGACAACCTTGGGGAACTATGCGTGTCGGGTCGACTATCGACGTGCGCCCCGGTATGGCCGACAACCCCACCGGCAACGCCAACGCCACCCCGACCGGATATTATATGCGTAAATATATCCCCGCGTCGATTCTCGCATCCAACCACGCCGGTACAGCCTACCGTCTCTGGACCATCATCCGCTACGCCGAGATTCTTCTCAACTACGCCGAGGCCCTCAACGAGGAGCAGGGTCCCTGTCAGGAAGTCTACGACATGCTCGACATGGTGCGCCACCGCGCAGGCATAACCGGAAGCGTGGCTGACCGCGCCGACCTCTCGGGCAAGGACGCCATGCGCAACTTCATCCACAAGGAACGCACCGTCGAATTTGCCTTCGAGGAACACCGCCCGTGGGATGTGCGCCGCTGGAACTGCGCCGTCGAGGCCCTCTCCCGCCCCATCTACGGTGTCAACGTCGCTATGGACGGAACCGTGACCCGCAAGGTCGCCCAGAACCGCGTCTTTGAACCCCGCATGTATCTCTATCCCATCCCCGAGACCGAGGTGTGGAAGACCGATATTGAAAACAACCCCGGCTGGTAACAGACCCATGCCTTAATTATCACAAGAACCAATTATGAACACAATCATAAATCACTTCTCCGCAACAGGCCGACGTGTCATCACCGCGTCGCTCCTGACCTGCTCGCTCAGCCTTTGGGCAGCCGGTGAACGCGAAATAAAAGGACGTGTGGTCGACCCCGAGGGTGAACCCATCCCCGGTGCCGTGGTCAACGTCGCCGAGCAGAGCAAAATCGTCATCACCGATGCCGACGGATTCTTCACACTAACCGGCGCGATGCCCGACGACGAGGTCAATGCGACCTGTCTCGGCTATCACTCCACAATCGTCCCCGTCGAGGATATCGACAAGGTGCTGACAATCACCCTTGACCCCGACCGTGACCCCTATTCCCACAACATGGCGGTCGCTTTCAACTCCAAGCCGCTCAACACCGTAGTCGAGGCAACCTCGACCGTCAGCGGTACCGAGCTCCAGCGCTACCCCATCACCGTGCTCCAGAACGCCTTCAACTCCACCCTGACCGGTGTGCAGACCTACGAGGCATCATCCGAGCCCGGCTGGGGCGAGACCAAGCTCTATATCCGCGGTCTCCGCACTCTCAACGCCAGTGCCCGCAACCCCATCTTTATCGTTGACAATGTGGAACGTGACATCTCGTTCCTCGACGCGTTCCCCATCGAGAGTGTGACAATCCTCAAGGATGCCGCCGCAACCGCCCTCTACGGTATGCGCGGCGCCAACGGTGTCGTCCTCGTCACCACCAAGCGCGGCAAGGCCGGCAAGACCAATATCGAGCTGACTCAGGAAATCGGTTGGCAGCAGCTGACCAACACCGTGGAGAACCAAAACTCCTACAACATCGCCCTGACACGCAACCGCGCCCGATACCTCGACGGCAACGACCCGCTCTACACTCCCGAGCAGATTGAAAAATACCGTCGCGTGTCCAATGGCGAGACCCTTGAAGGAATGGACCGGTACCGTTACTTCAACACAAACTGGTTTGACGTTCTTTACCGTGACAACGCCCCCGTCTACAAAACCAACCTC
>CAMWRO010000286.1 GCA_947176615.1 uncultured Porphyromonadaceae bacterium | reverse complement strand
ATATAAAGATATGACGATAAAAACATTGGCATCTTTTGCCGCCTTACTTCTAACAGCTTCTTGCGGTTCACCCGCAGCAACGGTCAATGAAAAAGAAGAAGCCGACGCATCAGAATTGCGTAGCGGCGACTTGGCTGTTTTCGAGCTTTGTGGCCGCGTCAGGAATGTGACCAAAACCACATATTATAACGTAACGCTCATTGACGGAGACAGCCTGTCGATTGACACAAATGCAGTCAACCGGATTGAGACCAAAATTTATTTTGACTCTCTCGGCCATTACGTCAAGCGACGCAACGAGCGTATAGAGCGCGATTCAGAAGGCCGCATTATCAAGTGGAGCGACGGGCGACCAAACATAAAAGGCCTGCACGGTGGTTTTCTACGCGATACGCTGAGATATAATCATGTCTCGGAAAATCTTGTGGAAAGTTCCGGAATGGGGCAATTTGCCACGACTATATATGATGACAACCATCGCATAATAGGACAGTATACCAATCCATTGTCAGATAAAAACAGCGGAGACATCGGTTCTTGTTTCAACATATATCGTGCTGAAGATGACCGAGGGAACTGGACCGAGAGGCTGACAGTGTGGGTCACACAAGGGAAGTCGGAATCCCCCCACGTCAGCTACACTGTCGACACCCGTGAAATAATTTACTATTGATGTTCAAATTAAAACGAAACACATGCCACACTGCATCTGTTTCGTTTTAATTTGAACATCTGTTGACATAATAAAGACACGGATTTGCCGTTCTATAAAAGAATATTAACTATAACCAATCGGTGTCCCCTACAATTGTAACGGACTTAATGTCAGTTTATAGAACAGGAGTCCATATAACGATGGGGCCATTGTATTCATGAGATACATATATGAAACTCAGAGTAATAAAGTTGTCAGTAGCTGTTGCAGCCGTCTTAGTAACGGGTGCTTGCAGTTCTCCGAAGACCAATCTCTCATATTTTACCGACATGCGGAACAATCTCGAAGGATCGGTTGCCCGCAATGACTATTCGATAAAAATTCAACCTGACGACGAACTTTTCATATCGGTGACATCCCTTGTTCCCGGCGCCACTGCAATGTACAATCTGCCGGTGGCAAATCCGGCGACGAATCAAGACATGCTCACTCAATCGAGCGCACGGCAACAGACCTATATCGTCAACCGCGACGGTAATATTTCATTCCCGATTTTAGGCACGCTCCATGTTGCCGGGATGACCACTTCGGAACTGGCCGATATGCTGACTTCAAAAATAGGGAAAGATGTGACTGACCCGACGGTGAAAGTATCTCTCATGAATTTCAAGGTAAATGTCATGGGTGAAGTTAAGAATCCGGGCGTGGTGCCTGTCAACAACAACGAGAGAATCTCGATTATAGATGCGATTGCCGCGGCCGGTGATATGACCGAGTATGGCAAACGCGAAAACGTGTTGTTGCTGCGCGAAGTTGATGGAAAAATCGAGTATCACACCATCAACCTCAATGATGCATCCATAATTTCATCACCCTACTACTATCTTAAACAGAACGATGTGATAATTGTCGACCCCAACCAGATCAGGAAAGACAATGCCCGTTACAATACCCAGAACAGCTATCGGCTGCAAGTGGTTTCATCGATAATCAGTGCGTCTTCGGTAATTGCGTCTCTAATCATAGCTCTTGCCGTGAAATAACCACATCGCTTTAACAGAAACATTCCACATTTATGAGCAATAACGAAACAAGACGCGACAGCGACCTTATTGATTTCCGGGCAATCCTGCAAGATTACATCAGCCACTGGTGGCTGTTTGCAATCTGCATCATCGGATGTACTGCCCTTGGCTTTACATTTGCCAAAGTGCGCCTTGACAAGTATGAAGTACGCGCCAACATATTGATTTCTCAAGATGATACCAGCAACGGCAACCCTATGGCCGGTCTTGGTTCTCTCGGAAATCTGTTCAGCTCGGCAAGCGTTGTGGACGACGAGGTCTTTATCGTCTCCTCCCACTCGCTTATGCGTGATGTGATAAAGAAACTCAACCTGAACAAGACTCATATAGTAAAAAACAACCTTCTCACCAAGGTGTTCCGCTATCAGGACTTCCCGGTCGAGGTTTACACCGACCCGGCAATAGCCGATACTCTCAGAACCAACATCGCCTTTAATGTCAAGGTTTCAGATAAAGGCAACATCGCTGTCACTCCTATTATCAAAGGTGAAAAAGAGCCTAAAATCAAGGCTGATGCCTTCCCCGTGACAGTAAAGACCGTCTATGGCGATTTCATCATCAACAAGACAAAATATTTTCCCGAAGGTGAGGACGTGAAAACTTACATCTCGTTCTCGGGTTACGACGATGCAGCTGAAAACATAACTCAGGACCTGAGCATCTACGTTGCCGATAAAAAAGCCAATGCCATCGCCATGAGCATGGTTTCAACCGATGTGGATTATGCAAAAGATGTAATAAATACCGTCATCGACCTCTATAACCAGCGTGGTATCGATGACAAAAATGCCAAAAGTCAGAAAACCGCCGAATTCATTGACTCACGTCTCGAATTGTTGTCTCGCGACTTGGACACCGCCGAAGAAACAATCGAAACCTATAAACAACGTCAGGGAATCACCGATGTAGGGGCCGAAACCGGCTACCAGATGAAAAAGCGTGGCGAAATGGAGGCTATGCTTGTCGAGGCCGAAACCCAGTTGCAGGTCGTAAAGATGGTCCGGGACTTTATCTCTGACCCGGCAAACGCATATTCGCTCGTGCCGATGACCACAGTTACAGCAGATGCAGCCGAAGCGATCAAAGCCTATAACGACTTGGTGTTGAAACGCATCGAATTGTCTCAGAACGCGCGAAGCGGCAATCTCGGGTTGCAGGCTCTTGACTCGCAGATTGACGCGATGCGCAAAAACATCGACGTCTCTCTCAACAAAGCATATGAATCGGCAGAAGTCGCCCTCGGCGAAGTAAAAAACCAGATTGCATCGACCGAGTCAAAACTGGGCCAGATTCCCACTCTTGAACGCGAATACCGCGACATTCAGCGTCAACGCTCCATCAAGGAACAACTCTACATCTTCCTCTTGCAGCGCCGCGAAGAAACCGCGATGATGCTTGCCAACTCTATTCCCAAAGGTGTGATTGTCGACGAAGCCTACTCGATTAACGAGCCGGTGGGATTAAGCAAAAAAGCGATTTTGCTCATAGCGTTTGTTATGGGTCTTTTCCTTGCGCCCGTCATCCTCTACCTGCGCTCATTGTTCCGTAACAAGTTCTCATCGCGTGAGGAGCTTGAAAAGCTCACATCGATTCCTATTGCCGGCGAGGTATGCACATCCCGCGCGGGTAAGAACCTTGTTGTCACGTCCAACAATAGGTCCTCTGTCTGCGAACTATTCCGCCTCATACGCACCAACCTCAGTTTCATTCTC
>CAMWRO010000285.1 GCA_947176615.1 uncultured Porphyromonadaceae bacterium | reverse complement strand
GGGTAATATCAGTGCAGCCACATTTCTATAAAGACAACGATGACGAAAAGAACCGCGTCGCGACTACCTACATGAACTACCGCCTGCACGACATCGTCCACAGCTTTTATGTCGCATTCAAAGCCTACCACGAAATCGCCGCATATGCATCAACCCACGGCATACATATATATAACGCCACCCCCGACAGTTTTATTGACGCATTTGAGCGCCGACCGCTGTAAGAGGTCGTTTAAAAACAACCTCTAAAAACATCACACACTCATACAAAATAAAGAGAGCCGCTTCTCACGAAGCAGCTCTTTTTTCTTTTTAAAACACTTAGCATAATACACGATTATCTTCACACATCGGTGCGTCTTCTGCACCTCTATTCTAACATTAATACTAACCCTGATACTAATTGTCTCTTAAAAATTGAACCTAAATATAAGCAAATCCATTAACTGATTAAATTTTACACATTGCAAATTTACGATACAACGAGTCAACATTTAGACAAGTTTAAATTTATTCTAAAAATATTTATGTTTATATTTTATTTAACAAATTAACTACCAACATATTACACGCAACCAATCCACAATAGACATCTAAACATAAATATTGGATATAAACCGTGTTTTTGAGCAAAATATAACATTTTAGCCATCGTTTTCATGACAATAAGACTCACGATTTGTTAACAACACAGTTATCGCCGTTCAACATTTTCAGCTTAGTCAATGTTATTTTCAATAAACAAAGACTTATTAACAGACAACAACATTATGCGCCCGAAATTCAGAATTATCGCATTATTGATGCTTGCCGTGACATTTGCCGGCCAAGCAAATGCCTCCATTGTATCGGAACGTACCGACTCGCTTATGGCCGAACACAAATATATCTTTTTCGGTGAAGGGGAGAATCCGTCATCCGATTCGATTACAGGACTGATATATAACTTTTACTACGACCAGTTCAGGCAGTTCCAAGACCCCGCCGCCCCCTATTTTCTGTTCATGAGCCGCGATGCCAACCTCGCAATGGGTATCGGCGGGACAGTGCGCATGCGCGGATATTATGACTGGGGAGGTTCTATCAACGCCCCTGCCTTTGCCCCGATACTTATCCCGACAACTCCGGACCCGCTCCACGAGCGGCTGTTAGGGACGACTCCGGCAGGAACAGCATTGTTTTTCCGCGTAATCGGCCGAAACAAGAGCAATATTACCTATCAACTGTATATCGAGGCTAATTTCGGAGGCTATCAGATGCGTGACTTCAAACTAAAAAAGGCCTACGCCACAATAAATGACTGGACAATCGGCTATGCCTCGTCGACATTCGGTGACGGCAATGCGGTCCCGCCGACAATTGACTCCAACGGCCCTACGATGAAAATGACCGGCACAGCCGTGCTCGTCAGATGGATGCACAGTTTCCGCAACCGGTTTACAGTGGCAGCATCGCTCGAAACCCCCGAGATGGCCGTTCAGGAAAACGGAACCACGACCGCGGCCCGCAGCCAGTATCTCCCCAACGTCGCCGCCTTCCTGCAATATGGATGGAGCCGGGACGAACACATCCGCCTGTCGGCCATAACACGCTTTCTCCCCTATCGCGACCTGCTTAACAACCGCAATCACCAGATTGTGGGATGGGGACTGAATCTCAGCGCCATATACAACCCGCTGCCACAGCTGACGCTATACCTGTCGGGAAACATCGGCCGCTCCTATTCCAACTATGGCGGCGACATGATGCTGGGATATTATGACTTGGTAGAGGACATCAACCGCCCCGGCCGCCTGAACAGTGTTCCCGGCTACGGATACTTTGTCGGCATCAGATATGATTTCAGCCACAGCGTGTTTGCGTCAACAACCTTTGCCCAAGGGCGTTACCTCCCGACAGCCGACATCCCGGGCAGCGATTATAAATATGGCCTTTACAGCGCAACAAACGTGTTCTGGAACATGACCCCGCGCATCATGATCGGTGCGGAATTCAACCTCGGCAAACGTCAGAACTTCAACCACGCCCACGGCTGGGCACGCCGCATCGGAGCCGTAGCCCAGTTCTCGTTCTAAGCCACCCCCCGACGGCCGGTCAGAAGGCCGGCCGCGCGTGGCATGGTGACCGTTATGAGATAGTACAGGCCGAGAAGGCACCCCAACAAAAGGAAATATCCCATGACGAAGGTAGCGACAACCCCTAACCCGGTGGCGGGATGGAACACCTTCATCAATAAGACCTTAAAATGATATAATACAATATAATGAGAGGCGAAAACAAAAAATGACGCCCCGGTCAAGAACTTATTCGCTCTAAAATCATGTTTTTCAACCAGATAAGCCGCAAGATTAATTGCCAGTGCAATTACCACCAGCATGTTACAGCATTTAATCAGCATGGCGGCCTCATAGCTCCACGAACTGACAACCATATAGGCGAGTCCGAGAAAGGGGTAAAGGATGAAACATTGAACTTTCCATCGGCCGAAAAAGTCAAGAAGATTGATGTTGCGGATTGAAAGCAAACCGCCAAAATAGAAGAAAAACAGAGATGAAAACAAAAGAAGCATGTAGTCTGACTCACGGGTATAAAGGTAAAAACACACCGCGCCAAGCAAAACCACAATAAACCATCCTCCTCTGACAATCACATAATTGAAAAACGGAACCAGCAAGACACACAGCATCAGTTCACGGATAAACCACATGGGAGCATCATGGGGATAACCGGCAAAGCTGTTCATCAGATAACCCGAGACGACATCACGACCGCCGGCAGACACACTGCGGGTGGCAATATACTCAATACCGCACACAAAGGCAATCGCGATTGTATTCCAGACAACGTAAGGAACAAGCAGCGAATGAAACCGTCGTTTAACCTTCGACAGGTATCGCGCCTTGGTCATCTCACCACCCGAAAAAAACAGATAGCCGGAAATAAAGAAAAAAGTCGCCACACCGTTTTCGCTAAGAAAACCCTTAACCCAGTGCCACAATCCCCGGAATAAACCATAGTCCTCCAGACTGACTATTCCCCCGCTCACCTGAAGGGTATCAGTTGAAAACACATGGACGGCGACTATACACATAATCAAGGGCCAGCGAATCAGAGCCAGCACTCTCGATGTAGTCTGATCCATAACCGATTCTATTCAAACGATGGTGAAAACAAACGGGAACCTCTCAGAAAATCAGAGGCCGACATGCGGCGTTTGCCCTGCGGCTGGAGCGACAGTACTTCAATCATGCCATCACTGCATCCCACCATCAACCGATATTTATCAATTACAATTTGTCCGGGTTCGACATCTGCTCCTCCGTCAAGCACGGCAGTCTCGAAAATCTTTACCGAGCCGACTTCTTTTCCGTCGTCGGTCAAAACCGACCATGCCGCGGGATAAGGCGAGAGGCCGCGCCCGAGGGTGTGAATTTCGCGGGCCGGGCGGTTCCAGTCAAT
>CAMWRO010000284.1 GCA_947176615.1 uncultured Porphyromonadaceae bacterium | reverse complement strand
TTTCAATACCAATGCCAAAGTCTTAAGAATTTAAGTTCCAACTTTTCATACTTATTAACTTTATGAAACTATCTTTTTCTCATTAAACAGTGCTTACATTGAAGACATTGTTTTCTAATTGAATTTTTACTAAAGAACAGCAGGCAGAGATTTTGGCTTGAATTTTAAAAAGTTAAATTCATCTCCAGTAATATAGGATTAGTTAACAGATGACATCAGAAATCAACTATATACTACTTAATCAAGTAATTAGAATAACTCTTATGAAAAATTAGAACTTAACAAATTATAATGTAGTACTCAAAATTTAAGCTACTATTTAGATTTAAAAAACTAATATAAAAACGAAAAATAAGGAGGTTATAAATTATGAATACTGCCCCATTACAAGGAATTAAAGTTGTGGATTTTACCAATGTACAGTCCGGGCCGTCGTGTACTCAGCTGCTTGCATGGCTTGGTGCCGAAGTTGTTAAAATCGAGCGTCCCGGAACAGGCGACGCAACCCGTAACGAACTCCAGTTTATGGAGGGAGAACCCAGCTATTATTTCCTTCAGCTCAATAGCGACAAGAAGTCTCTGACGCTCGATGCCGCGACACCTGACGGCAAGGCCATACTGACCAAGCTGATTCAGGGTGCCGACGTCTTTATCGAGAATCTGCACCCCGGAGCAATGGACAAGCTCGGATTCGGCTGGGAAGATGTGCACAAAATCAATCCCCGCTGCGTCTACGCTACAATCAAAGGTTTCCCGGTGTCGTCACAATATAAGAATCTGAAAGCCTATGAGCCTGTCGCTCAGGTTACCGCCGGTGCGGCTTCGACTACCGGCTGGTGGGAGGGCCCTGACAATGTCCCCACCCAGAGTGGCGCCGCCCTCGGCGATTCCAATACCGGCATGCACTGTACAATCGGTATCCTTGCCGCGCTGATGCAGCGTGAAAAGACCGGAGAAGGCTCGTTTGTCTATCAGTCGATGCACAATGCCTGCCTGAACCTGTGCCGCATCAAGACCCGTGACCAGCTGACCCTTGACAAACTTGGCTATCTGACCCAGTTCCCCCAGTATCCCAATGAAAAATTCGGTGACTTTGTCCCCCGTTCAGGTAATCAGGAGGGTTCGGGCGTGCTCGGATGGACTTACAAGTGTAAAGGATGGGAGACTGACCCCAATGCCTATGCCTACATCATCCTCCAGCGTGGCGCCAAAGACTTTGAGCTCGCATGCAAGGCTTTCGGATTTGAAGACTGGCTGACCAATCCCGATTTCAACACCGCCGATGCCCGTGACCGCCACAAACAGGAGATTTACAAACGTATCGGTGACTGGGCAATCGATAAAACCAAGTATGAGGTGACCGACATCCTTTCAAAGGCCGGTGTGCCTGTCGCACCTGTCCTTTCAACCAAGGAGATTATGGATGACCAGTCACTCTATGACGGAAACACTCTTGTCAAGATTAATCAAGGCGGCAAGATCGGCGAATTTGTCACCGTGGGTGTCCCCTTCACGATTTCTAATTATCAGCCGACCTACGGTCCGTGCCCCACTCTTGGCGGAAATACCGAAGAAGTCCTGAAATCACTCGGTTATACCCCCGACCAGATAGCGGCTTTTGCAAAGAACGGCACGACTGCGCCTCTGGCCAACGGTCAAATGTAAAAAAACGACATGCATGTTTTCTGTACTGAAATGATTGTGTTCTATGGAGGCAAGCAACATACAACCCGGCTGTCGTAACAGATTCTCAAATCAGGTTTATAGTTACTTGTCATGCATATAATCGAAATCCATAGAAAACAACAGCTTTGTAAAACATAGTCTATAGTTCAGAAACGTGATCCGACTTGTGGATGTGACTACCCCGAAGGCCAACTCGACTCCACGGGAGTCACACCACAAGTTTTTTTATTGAAAAATCAAAATCAAAACTATTATAAATTGTTATGGCAACAACACCTATCACTCCTTCTGCCGATTCAAAGGCCGCACCTCATTTTCCCGAACAGGTGACAGGCATGTATGTTTTGGCACGCGCCCTTAAAAACGTGGGCATTGAAAATGTTTACGGCCTTGTGGGTATCCCTGTCACCGAGGCCGCGTATCTGATTCAGGGACAAGGAATCCGTTTTGTCGGGTTCCGTCACGAGCAGCAGGCCGGTATGGCGGCAGCCACCGAAGGATTCCTTACCAAAAAGCCGGGCGTCCTGATGACTGTTTCGTCGCTCGGATTCCTTAATGGCCTTACCGCAACGGCCAATGCGACTGTCAACTGTTACCCGATGATTCAGATTTCGGGAGCTTCGGATCCCACAATGGTCGATATGAACATGGGTACTTATGAACAGCTCGACCAGTTCAACACGGCCAAACCGCTTGTAAAGGCCGTGTTCCGTTGTAGCAAGGCCGAGGATATTCCGTCGGCTGTCAACCGTGCCTACCGTGCGGCTGTGTCAGGCCGTCCCGGCGGCGTGTATATCGACATGACCACCCCGGCTCTGGGGCAGGTTATGAACCGTGAGGATGCCGAAAAATTGTTCTATGACCCTATTGACCTCTATACGCCTACCGCTCCATCTCCCGAGGCGGTTGAACGGGCTGTAGGGATTATCACCTCGGCCAAGCGACCCGCTATCCTTTTGGGCAAAGGTGCGGCCTATGCACAGGTGGATGACAAGATAAAGACTCTCGTTGAAAAATACAATATCCCTTACCTCCCGATGTCTATGGCCAAGGGCCTTATGCCCGACGACGGCCCTCTGAGCGCGCTTTCATGCCGCAGCACCATCATGGAAAAGGCCGACGTGGTCATTGTGGCGGGCGCCCGTCTCAACTGGATGTTGTCTTTTGGAAAGGGCAAGTGGAGTCCTGACATCAAGTTTGTCCAACTCGATGTCGAGCCGCAGGAAATAGATGTGAACCGTCCCATCGCGGCACCTGTTATCGGCGACCTCGGTCTGTCGCTTGACGCTATCCTTGCCGGCATGGAAGGGAAAACAATGAGTACCGACGCTGCATGGCTCCCCGCACTTCAGGCTGAGACCAAGGCCAAGGGAGTGAAGTTTGCAGCCCGCATCGATGATGCCAAGTCGGCAATGCCGATGACCCACTGGACTGCCCTTGGCGCAATCAAGCCCATCCTCGCTGCCAACCCCGATGTAATTCTCGTCAACGAGGGAGCCAATACACTCGACGATACCCGCGACGCAATCAGCATGTCACTTCCCCGTCACCGTGTCGACTGTGCCACATGGGCGATCATGGGTATGGGAATGGGGTCAACGATTGGCGCCGCTGTTGCTACCGGCAAGTCGGTCGTGGCAATCGAGGGAGACTCGGCTTTCGGATTCTCGGGAATGGATTTCTCGACCGCCTGCCGTTTCAATCTTCCCGTCACCGTCGTGATTTTCAACAACTGAGGCATATATAAAGGTATCGGTGTCCCGATGGAGAAGACTGCCGACCCTGCTCCGACAACGCTCGAC
>CAMWRO010000283.1 GCA_947176615.1 uncultured Porphyromonadaceae bacterium | reverse complement strand
CCGACTGTCATTTTTGATAGTGGGCCTTTTCCGTCAGGTGCTGACATCAGGTTCCAAGGCGCTGTTTATATTCGACTCAATCGGACTGGCGCTGTTTGTCGTTATCGGCATTCAGAAAACGATATTTGCCGGTTACCCCATGTGGGTAGCCATCGTGATGGGCATTATAACGGGGTCGTTTGGAGGAGTCGTGCGTGACATATTGATTAATGTCGAGCCGCTTTTTTTCCGGAAAGATATTTACGCGACAGCCTGCATGGCCGGAGGCATTATTTACTGGGCAATCATGCTGCTTGGCGGAAATCCGATTTTGCAGCAATCGGCCTGTGCCGTGGCTATTATAGCGTTGCGCGTCGGCGCCATCCGCTACGGATGGCATCTGCCGCAACTAAAAGGAGAAAACGAAGAGGATTCGGACCGGATGATAATTGACCCAAAAGATTAACCTTAAAACCTTAAAACAATGACAACCATGTCAATAAATGTGCAAAGCGATGATATCAAGCAATTTATCCGCTATATAATAGTCGGAGTGATGAACACGTTGGTCACTCTCGCTGTGATTTATGTGTGCAAGTCGCTCTTGGATGTCAACATGTGGATTTCCAATGCTATCGGTTACATTGCCGGAGTCATAAACTCGTTTATGTGGAACAAGATGTGGGTTTTCCAGTCGTCATCTACCAACTACCGCGGCGAGGCATTGCGCTTTGCTATCGGCTTCATGCTGTGTTACGGCCTCCAGTTTCTTGCGACTTGGCTGCTCAACTCGGTCATGGGTGGTATCGAATGGGACATTTTCGGCCTGACCGTCATCAGCGGCTACGGTGTCGCAACCCTTCTCGGAATGGTCATCTATACCCTCGCCAACTTCATCTACAACCGCGTCGTAACGTTCAAGTAAATAACAGATAACAGATAAGAAATAACATATCCAAGGGGCGCGTGGGTCAGATTAAATTTTGACAGCCACGCGCCCCTTGGATATGTTATTTCTTATCTGTTATCTGTTATTCGTTAGTTTCCTCTCCTTCTTCCTCTTCCTTTGCCTCAAAGTCGGTGATTCCGGCAGCGATGAGCTGGTTGTACCATGTGAGGAGTTTTTTGATGTCGGCGGTGTAGACACGGTCTTCGTCAAATGTCGGGAGAATCTCTTTGAAATAGGCTCGGATGGCAGCGTCGTTGCCGAGGGCCTTGATGTCGACGGGCTTTCCCTCGTTCTTTTCTTTCACGCTTTCGAGCACGGTCGAGAGAGGCTCGTCGTCCTCGACAGTGTAAATCGAGATGTCGCCAAGAGAGATGACTTTGTCATGTGCATATGCGGGGTTGCGTTTGCCGTTAAGGAGCGACTCGACGATGAGCATGTTTTTGCCACGGTTTACAAGGCGGAAAAGTCCGGGGCGGCCTGATATTGATAAAATTGTTTTAAGCATGAGTTTTGATTAAATGTAATGGGGTTTGAGGGAACAAAATTAGCAATTATTCGGCTAAATCGCTATCTTTTTTTGAAAAAATATTGGTTTGGCCACATAGCGTGCCGATGATGCATGACATCTCGCAAAGATTTATTATCTTTGCAATGGATTAATGAACCCATCATTCACAATGAATCAGAACAGTCTTGTATCCATTTCCGACATCGGCCGTGACGAAATATTGCGGCTGCTCGAAATGGCTCGCCGGTTTGAGGAAAACCCTAACCGTGACACACTTGCAGGAAAGGTAGTGGCCACGCTCTTTTTCGAGCCTTCGACCCGCACCCGCCTAAGTTTTGAAACCGCTGTAAACCGCCTCGGCGGCCGCGTAATCGGGTTCTCCGATGCGGGCACAACAAGCTCCTCCAAGGGGGAGACACTGAAGGACACTATCAAAATGGTGTCAAATTATGCCGACCTCATCATCATGCGCCACTATCTCGAAGGAGCCGCACGATATGCCTCGGAAGTCACAGAGACCCCGGTTATCAATGCCGGCGACGGGGCCAACCAGCACCCTTCGCAGACAATGCTCGACCTCTATTCGATTTATAAGACGCAGGGGACTCTCGAAAATCTCACCATTACGATGGTCGGTGACCTCAAGTATGGCCGCACGGTGCATTCGCTCCTGATGGCCATGCGATATTTCAACCCCACCTTCCGTTTTGTTGCCTGCGACGAGCTTGCCATGCCGCGCGAATACATGGATTTCTGTGACAAGAACGGCATCCGCTACTCGGTTCACCGCGATTTCTCGCCCGAGGTAATCAACACGAGCGACATTATCTACATGACCCGCGTGCAGCGTGAACGATTTACTGACATCATGGAATATGAGCGGGTCAAAGACCTTTACAGCCTCAACAACGCCATGCTTGCCGACTCGCGTGACAACCTGCGCATCCTCCACCCGCTGCCCCGTGTCAACGAGATTGCGCAGGATGTCGATGACAACCCGAAAGCCTATTATTTTGAGCAGGCCCGCAACGGTCTCTATGCCCGTCAGGCACTGATTTGCCGCGCCCTCGGCATCGAAGCGTGACAACTGTAAACATTTTTGAACTATGGATAAGAAAGAACTTGCCGTTGCCGCCTTGCGCAACGGAACTGTAATTGACCATATACCTTCGGCTGTCCTTTTCAAGGCTGTCAAAATCCTTGGCATCGAGTCGATTGAGACATCGGTGACTATCGGCAACAACCTTGACAGCGGAAAGCTCGGCACAAAAGGCATCATCAAGGTCGCCGATGTGTTTTTCCCCGAGGCCACACTTAACCGCATAGCCCTGATTGCGCCTACCGCCGTGGTGAACATAATCCGTGACTATGAGGTGGTTGAAAAATTCCCCGTCATACTTCCCGATACAATCGTGGATATTGTGACATGCGGCAACCCCAAGTGTATCACCAACAACGAGCCGATGCCGTCACGATTTGAAGTAATCAACCGCGACGATGTCACAATCAGGTGCCATTACTGCGGCCGTGTCGTCAAGAGCACCGACGCTGTCGTGTAACACCCCCCTCGGCCTATGAAACAGAACTGGAGACCCGGCACGATGATTTACCCCCTCCCGGCGGTAATCGTCACCTGCGGAACCCCCGAGAAAAGCAACATGCTCACCGTGGCGTGGACAGGCACGATATGCAGCGACCCCGCGATGTGTTACATCTCGGTGCGCCCCTCGCGCTACTCCTATAATATAATAAAGGAGAACATGGAGTTCACAATCAATCTCACGACCGCCGCAATGGCCCGCGCCACCGACTGGGTCGGGGTGCGCTCGGGGAGCGATTATGACAAGTGGAAAGAAACCGGACTCACTCCCGACCCCGGTGTAAAAGTCGCCTGTCCCTCCATTGCCGAGTCGCCGCTCTGCATCGAGTGCCGCGTAAAAGAAATAATCGCTCTCGGCACCCATGACATGTTTATCGCCGAGGTGCTTAACGTCAGAGCCGACGAGTCGCTCCTCGACCCCGAGACAGGAGCCTTTGACCTCGGGCGCGCCGGACTGATGAATTACAGCCACGGACACTATTATG
>CAMWRO010000282.1 GCA_947176615.1 uncultured Porphyromonadaceae bacterium | reverse complement strand
CCCTCACCGTCTCCCGCGCCAAAACCGTCCCCTAAAGTCGAGCGAGCAATGCCTGACAAACGTCCGGACTACACCAACCTTAGAACATCTCGCGAGAATCTCCCCGGAGAAAACGCACAACGCGCCGCTGCCGCAGGCTCGCAGACCCGACAGGCCGCCCAGCCGGCAAAAGCCGGTCCCCGCATCAACCGTAACGACCCTTGTCCTTGCGGTTCAGGCAAAAAATACAAAAACTGCCACGGAAAAGGACTGTAATCTCACTTAATCAATAACACAAAAGGGGTACATATTGTATTTATGTACCCTTTTTGTTCTTTCCACCCTCATATATGCCAGAGCTGACCAACAATTTACGCAAACTTGTCTATTCGCTTTCCGAAGCCAAGCACCGCCGTGCCGAAAACGCATTCAAGGCCGAGGGCACAAAATGCGTCCTTGACACAATCGGATATTTCCCGCTGCGTTACCTGATGGCGACACAGTCATGGCTTGACGAGCATCAAACGGAAGTGGGCCATGTAGCGCCCGAGAGCATTTATTGCGCCAAACCCAAAGACATGGAACGCATGACGGCACTTTCTACCGCACCGGCCGTCATCGCAGTATATTCCATACCCTCGCCCTGCACAAAGCTCGCCGGAGCAGCCGACAAGAACCTCGTGCTTGCACTTGACACGATTCAAGACCCGGGCAATCTCGGCACAATCATGAGAGTGGCCGACTGGATGGGCGTAGAGACAATCGTATGCTCCCGCGAGACTGTGGATGTATATTCCCCTAAAGTCGTACAGGCCACGATGGGGGCAATCTCACGCATAAACCTTATTTATGGCAATCTCCCCGAATTAATTGCCGAGATTAATGCCCCCGCCGTTTACGGAACTTTTCTCAATGGAGAAAACATCAATACGGCACAGCTGGAAAACCGGGGCATAATCGTCATCGGCAACGAAGGACGCGGAATCAGCGACGCGGTAGCCTCCCTTGTCAACCGGCGCATCACAATCCCCTCCTATCCGGCCGGGCGCGTCACTTCCGAATCGCTCAACGCGGCGGTGGCAACCGCGATAACCCTCGCTGCGTTCCGACGCACTTAATCGACATCTATGGCACAGAAAATAAAAACAGCTTGGTTCTGCAACAATTGCGGAAACGAATCGCCCAAATGGGAAGGGCGCTGCCCTTCATGCGGAGAATGGAACACGATGGTCGAAGAACGTGTTGTCCCGAAAAAGACCTCCCGGGCAATCGCCGTCGGGACAGGGGGCACACGCTCGCATCCTATCCCCGTGTCACGCATCGAGACATCAGAGGAAACACGCATCAAAATGCCGAGTGCCGAACTCAACCGTGTTCTCGGGGGCGGACTTGTCGCAGGCTCGCTCGTGCTCATCGGCGGCGAGCCGGGTATAGGGAAGTCGACTCTCGTACTTCAAAACACGCTGTCGATAAAATCGCGCCGCATCCTGTATGTGTCGGGTGAAGAAAGCGCGCAACAGCTCAAAATGAGGGCTGACCGGCTGGGACGGCTCAGTGACAACGTTCTGATTGCCTGCGAGACATCGCTTGAAACCATCTTCGAGCATATCCGGGACACCGACCCGCAGCTGCTTGTCATCGACTCTATCCAGACTATTGCGTCAGATGCCATCGAGTCAGTGGCGGGAAGTGTCAGTCAGGTGCGCGAATGTTCCGCCCAACTTCTGAAATATGCCAAAGAAAGCGGTGTCCCGGTCATGCTCATCGGCCACATCAACAAAGAGGGCAACATCGCGGGGCCCAAGGTGCTTGAACACATCGTGGATGCCGTTCTGCAATTTGAGGGAGACCGTCAACACATGTACCGCATCCTGCGCTCGATAAAAAACCGTTTCGGCTCGACATCGGAGCTCGGCATCTACGAGATGTGCCAGCGAGGGCTGAGAGAGGTCACCAATCCGTCAGAAATGCTGTTGACCCAAGGCGACAGCGACCTGTCAGGAATATCTATCGGTGTCACGATGGAGGGAATCCGTCCCTTCCTCATCGAAGTGCAGGCCCTTGTCAGCACAGCTGCCTATGGCACTCCGCAAAGGTCTGTGACCGGCTTTGACTACAAACGCATGAACATGCTCCTTGCCGTACTTGAAAAGCGTGTCGGGTTCAAGCTCGCCCAAAAAGATGTGTTTCTCAACATAGCCGGCGGGTTAAAAGTCAGCGACCCGGCTCTTGACCTCTCTGTAATCTGCGCGATTCTGTCGTCCAACGTCGACATAAATGTCCCCCGGCGTGTGTGCATGGCAGGCGAAGTCGGATTGTCGGGCGAAATCAGGCCCGTCACCCGAATCGAGCAACGAATCCTCGAAGCCGAGAAACTCGGGATGGAAACCATTCTCATCCCGTGTAACAACCTGAAAGGCGTCGACACATCAAAATTCAGCATCAAAATTTCAGAAGTAGCCAAAGTCGAGGAGGCGTTCCGAACCCTTTTTGCTTAAAACCGCACAACTTTTTCAGGCTATTATTGTTTAAAATAATGCACAGTTACAAAAATTTGTGTATATTTGTGACTGTACATTTAACACAAAACCTAACTACTTATTTATGAAAAAGTATCTTGCAGAGATGATCGGGACATTTGTCCTCGTTCTCATGGGTTGCGGCAGTGCCGTATTTACAGGAATCGGAATGGGTACAGCCGGATTCGGAATCGGCACGCTCGGTGTCGCATTCGCGTTTGGTCTGTCAGTGGTCGGCATGGCCTATGCAATCGGCGGCATTTCGGGATGTCACATAAATCCGGCCATCACGCTGGGTGTGTGGTGCAGCGGGCGCATGAGCGGCAAAGATGCCGCTTGGTACATGGTGTTCCAAGTTATCGGAGCCATCATAGCATCGGCTGTCATCTATGCCCTTGTAAACATGGGATATAACAACGGCACGACACTGACCGGGGCCAATGCCGTCTACGGCGACAGCTCCATCGGTCAGGCATTTCTCGCCGAATTCATCTTCACGTTCATCTTCGTGCTCGTCGCATTAGGCGCAACCGACTCCAAGAAAGGCGCAGGACAATTTGCCGGACTCGCCATCGGCCTTACGCTTGTGTTGGTCCACATCGTCTGCATCCCCATTACAGGCACCTCGGTCAACCCTGCCCGTTCCATCGGCCCGGCCATCTTTGAAGGAGGTCTCGCGCTTGAACAACTGTGGCTTTTCATCGTAGCTCCTTTGCTTGGCGCATTTGCCAGTGCTCTCGTCTGGAAAGTTATCGGTTCTGACAAAGACTGATTGTTTTTAAATATTTTTTAAGCCGGTCAAGAGTCTTTGCCACTTCTTGACCGGCTCAGTAATAAAAATCACCTCCAAAATTCATCACAATGAAAAAACTGCTGCCATTTGTAACCGCCTTAGCGATTGTGTGCACTATGTCCATCACGACATCTTGCGGCAATTCTGACAAAACTTCTGAAAAATCGAGTGCCGACTCGACTGCCGCAATGGTGGAAAAATATACCGGAGACCTGAAAGAACAACTTCCAATCTATGTGGTCGACGGACTTGCTCTAA
>CAMWRO010000281.1 GCA_947176615.1 uncultured Porphyromonadaceae bacterium | reverse complement strand
CTCGGGAGTCGCCGAGTAGTGGACGATGGCTCCGTTGGGGCCGTAACCGGCGATGGTGTCGAAGCTGGTGTCGACAAAGAGTTCCTGTGTGCGCCGGTTGCGCAGAAGGATGTCGGCCACGTCGATTTCGGTAAATTCCTTCCGGTCGTTTATGAGATGCTCGATTTCGATGAGCGAGCGCACCATCGCCACGCCGTCGCGATGGTGGGCGGCGCGGATTCCTTCAATCTGCACGGGGTTTTTGCAAGCCTTTGGCATTGCCACCGGGGAGGTGCCGGGGATGTAGCGGTCGCCAAGTATGGCGGCGAGTGTGCCCGACGACTGCGATGTGCCGAGCAGCACACGGACTGTTGCGGGGAGCGATGCGAGGAAGCTCTTTATGGATGCATAGGGCGCAGCTGCCACACCGGCCTCGGCAAGGTGGGCGAGCACTTCGGGTGTCAGTTTCTCGTCGTTGATAAAGAGGGTCGAGCCTTCGGTGGCGAGGTAGAGGAACGACATTGCCACCGGGCTGCAATGGACATCGCTGCTGCGCAGGTTGAGTGCCCACGCAATTTCGTCGAGAGCCGAGATGAGGACGCTGTCGGCACCTTGGGCGCGCACGTTGTCGAGGATGACCTCGATTTTCTCGGCGGGAGCCTTGCCGGCATATTTCAGCTCGTGGACATAGGCTTTGTCGGCCGGTAGCGACGGGCGGTCGGGCCACAGGGTGTCAATCGGGTCAAAGTCGACATTGAGCGAGATTCCGGCGGCGTTGAGCGCACGGCGCATCGTCTCGGTGTCGTTGATGGAGAACAGCATGCCGTTGATGCCGACGGTTGTCCCTGCCGCAAGGTTGTCGACAAGGTATTCGGTGATTGACGGGGTTTCGGGAAGTCCGTCCTTCATCAGGATGATGCCTGTGCCGTCGAGCTGGGCGGCGGCTTGGAGGAAGTAACGGGAGTCGGTCCACAGCAACGCTGCGTCACGGGTCACGACAAGGGTTCCTGCCGAGCCGGTGAAGCCGCTGAAAAAGCGGCGCACTTGCCAGTGGGAGGCGACATATTCGCTCTGGTGCGGGTCGGTCTGCGGGATGATGACGGCGTCGACGCGAGCTGACTCCATCTCTTTTCGCAGCTCCACGAGCCGCTCGATATGTATGTTTTGCATTTTTATAAAATGTTTTTTTATTCTCTTTGACGGCAAATTTACGAAATAATATCCGATATTGCAATTGGTTGAGGCCGGAAAAGATAATGCGGTTTTCCGTGGCGTTTGGCTGTGACCGGAATAATGCTTATCTTTGTATTTTCGTTTAATAATTAAATATGTGTAGTGCCCTATGGCTGTTACTTTGCTGACGTTGCTTTTTGCTGCTGTTTTTTTCGTGTGGGGGCGTGTGCGTTCCGATGTTGTCGCGCTCATTGCGCTTGTCGTCCTGACAGTGTCAGGGGTCCTGACCACGGGCGAGGCCCTCTCGGGGTTCTCTAACTCGATTGTCATCATGATGATAGGACTTTTTGTGGTCGGCGGCGCGATATTCCGCACGGGACTTGCCAAGATGATAGGGGCAAGGATGCTGAAACTGGCCGGAAACAGCGAGCTGAAACTGTTTTTGCTCGTGATGGGAGTGACATCGGTGATAGGGGCGTTTGTGAGCAACACGGGCACTGTCGCGCTGATGTTGCCTATCGTGGTCAGCATGGCGGCAAGTTCGGGGCTGGGCACCTCGCGGCTGCTGATGCCGCTGGCGTTTGCAAGCAGCATGGGCGGTATGATGACGCTAATCGGTACGCCGCCCAACCTTATTATAGAGGAGACGCTTGCCGATGCCGGATATGGCCGTCTGTCGTTTTTCTCATTCTTCCCGGCGGGGATAGTGTGTCTCGTCGCAGGGACGCTGATGCTGATTCCGTTGAGCAAGTGGTTTCTCTCGGGTCGCGGAGGCGCGCAGAAGGGGGATACGGTTGTCAATAAGTCGCTCGGTCAGCTTGTGGAGGAATATGGTCTTAACGCCGATCTCTACCGGGTGGAGATTGACCGCCACTCGTCGGCGCGCGGCAAGACGATCGGCGGCATGGAGCTGCGCAGGCGTTATGACCTCGACGTGCTTGAGATCCGCAGTGGGGAAAGTTCCCGCCACAGTATTATCAGAAACATCGTGCAGCATGCTGCCGATCCGTCGCGCAAGCTGCACACGGGCGATGTCATGTATCTCAGGGGCAGCGCGGCATCGGTAGAGGAATTTGCGCGTGATTACGGCCTGAAAGTATGCTTGCCCGATGACGGGCGCGGCCTTGAGTTTTATGACATAGGGATGGCTGAAATCGTGCTGATGCCCTCGTCGCGCATTGTCAACCGCACGATTGCCGACATCGGGTTCCGCAATCATTATAACGTGAACGTAATCGCTATCCGCCGCAAGAACGAGTATCTGCGCAGTGACTTGGCGCGGCGGGTTATCCGTCCCGGCGACGTGCTGCTTGTGCAGGGCTCGTGGCACAGCATCGCCGGGCTTGGCAACGATGCCGACGACTGGGTGGTCCTCGGGCAGCCGCTTGCCGAGGCGGCCAAGGTCACGCTTGACTACAAGGCTCCGCTTGCCGCGGTAATAATGGCTGCTATGGTAGCCATGATGATCTTTGACTTTATTCCCGTGCCGCCTGTGATGGCTGTCATGATTGCCGCCATACTCATGGTGCTGACAGGCTGTTTCCGCAATGTCGAGGCTGCTTACAAGACGATAAACTGGGAGAGTGTCGTCCTTATCGGGGCGATGATGCCGATGTCGATGGCTCTTGAGAAGACCGGAGTATCGGATATGGTCAGCTCGACCCTTGTCGGGAGTCTCGGAGAGGCGGGCCCTCTCGCCCTGATGGCCGGCATATATTTTACCACGTCGCTGATGACGATGTTTATCAGCAATACGGCCACGGCTGTTCTTGTGGCCCCGATAGCGTTGCAGAGTGCCGTCGCTCTCGGCGTCAGTCCCGTGCCGTTTCTGTTTGCGGTCACGTTTGGGGCGAGCATGTGTTTCGCGTCTCCGTTCTCAACGCCGCCAAATGCTCTTGTTATGCCTGCCGGCCAGTACAAATTCATGGATTATGTCAAGGTCGGCTTGCCGCTGCAGGTGCTTCTCGGAATTATCATGATATTCGTCCTGCCGCTGATTTTTCCGTTTTGACGGCCTTTGATGGTGAAAAAAGCATTTTGTGCTGTGCTTGATATTCAGTGAGTTATGAAAAAGTGGTGAAAAAAGTGTGTAAAAAAATGTAAAAACATTTGGTCGATTGAAAAATATCCTCTAACTTTGCAATCGCTTTTGGGAAACAACGCTACGGCGAATCCCGGTAAGCAAGAGAACAATAACTTGTTGCCTCTTTAGCTCAGTTGGCCAGAGCACGTGATTTGTAATCTCGGGGTCGTTGGTTCGAATCCGACAAGAGGCTCAAAGAAAGTTCCGGAAGAGACCGGAAGATGAAAAGAAATTAGGGCGAATACCAGAGTGGCCAAATGGGGCAGACTGTAAATCTGCTGGTTTTTACCTTCGGTGGTTCGAATCCATCTTCGCCCACA
>CAMWRO010000280.1 GCA_947176615.1 uncultured Porphyromonadaceae bacterium | reverse complement strand
TCGACACCAACTCTGATCGCACGGCCGTGGATTTCGTAATCCCCGCCAACGACGACGCATCCAAGTCAATCGATCTCATCCTCGACACCGTGTGCGCCGCTATCAGCGAAGGTCTCGAAGAACGCAAGGTTGAAAAGGCCGACGCCAACGCCGAGGCTGCTCAGGCCGAAGGTCCCAAGCGTGAACGCCGCCGCGTTGCCCGCAAGGACGAACCCGAAGCTGCCGAAACCGTTGTTGAGGCAACCGAGACTGTTGAAGAATAATTTTTTAACCGAATAAAACTACATTACAATATGGCAGTTACAATGGCAGAAATCACCAAGCTCCGTCACTTGACAAGTGCCGGCTTGATGGACTGCAAAAAAGCTCTCGCCGAGACTAACGGCGACATCGAAGCCGCTGTCGAAATCCTTCGCAAGAAGGGTCAGGCCGTTGCCGCAAAGCGCGAAGACCGCGAGGCTTCGGAAGGCTGTGTCCTCTCTAAGAACGAAGGCGACTTCGCCGCTATCGTCGCTCTCAAGTGCGAGACCGACTTCGTGGCCAAGAACGCCGGATTCGTTGAACTCACCCAGAAGATTCTCGACGCTGCTGTCGCTAACCGCGTCAAGACCGTTGAAGAGCTCAAGGCTCTCGAACTCGACGGCCGCACCATCGAGGCTCTCATTGTCGAGGAAGTCGGCAAGACAGGTGAAAAGATGGAAATCGGTGCTTATGAAGTAGTTGAGGCTCCCTCTACCACTTCTTACAACCACCTCGGCAACAAGCTCGCCACCATCGTTGGTTTCAACGTTGCTGACGTTGATTATCAAGTGGGCCGCGACGTTGCCATGCAGGTTGCATCAATGAACCCCGTAGCCGTTGACCGTGCCGCTGTTCCCCAGAGCATCATCGACGCTGAATATAACGTCGCTGTTGAAAAGACTAAGGAAGAGCAGGTTAAGAAGGCTGTTGAGGCAGCTCTCAAGAAGGCCGGTATCAACCCCAACCTCGTTGACAGCGAAGCTCACATCGAGTCCAATATCGCCAAGGGATGGCTCACTGAGGAAGAAGCAGCCAAGGCTCGCACTATCGCAGCCGAGACCGCAGCCGCCAAGGCAGCCAACCTCCCCGAGGCTATGATTCAGAATATCGCCAACGGTCGTGTCAACAAGTTCTACAAAGAATCTTGCCTCATGGAGCAGGAATTTGTAAAGGACAGCAACCTGACCATCGCACAGTATCTGGAGCAGGCTCAGAAAGGCCTCCTCGCTGTTGTCTTCAAGCGCGTGAACCTCAATCAGGACTAATCCCCCGCTAAAGTCATAACAAGCAATATCCCCGAGACGCTGCCCCTCACCCGAGGAGGCAGCGTCTCTCTTTTTTGAAACAATGTTTAAGTCAAATTAATCAACCTTAAAACCGAAACACGCGTTCTACCTGTGTACAAAAACAGGAGAATGTTATGAAAAAGATTATGATGTTTGCCATCGGCGTGATTGCCGTTGCCGGTATTATCGGTGTGGCGCCTTCGGCATCAGGTGCAGAGCCTGCCGATTCAACATTGATGCAGAAAGTCGAAAATGGTACTGCTAAAGTGGTCAAAAAGGTTGAAACCGGTACGGTCAGTGTGTATGATTCGACAAAAGTCGGTACTGTCAGGATTGCTGATAAAATCGGCGACGGGGCCGTAAGGGTATATGACAAAACAAAGGCCGGCACTGTTAAGGTTGCTGAAAAAGTTGCCGACGGAACTGAAAACGCCTATGACAAGACCAAGAAAGGAACTGTCAAGGTCGCGAAAAAGGTTGGCGCCGGGACAGTCAACATCTTTAATAAGGTGAAAGATAAAGTGACCAAGTAGGGCCGCTGAGTGAAAAAATGGAGGGTGTTGCAAAATTCGATAATTGCATCGAGATGTTTAGTCGACAACCCTACATTTTGAGGTGGATATTGCGTCGGAATCGGTATCTGATAATAGAGGTCTAATGTGGCGCAGTAGCAATCTGACAAGATTGCGTCCTTGAATAGCTGTAGGTTGCGCTTGCGCAACCTACGGTAGATTAACGAGTTAAAAGATTAAATCTGTAAAGATTTTATTTATTGGATGATATGTTTCCGGGGGTTGCGAAACCGCAACCCCCGGCTATTCAAAGAATAATCCTTACGGATTAAATATTACTCGGAGCAAAACTCAGTTTTGCAACACCCTCTTATTATGCGTTGTCAGGCAATCACGCCGTGTTTCTTGAACACCTTGGTGATTTTTTCAATCGCGGTGGCTACTTGGTCCAACGTGTGGGTGGCCATGAGGCTGAACCGGATGAGGGTATCGGTCGGGGCGACGGCGGGGCTGACGACGGGGTTCACGAAGATGCCATCGTCAAGAAGGTCGCGCGTGATGGCGAATGTCTTGAAGTCGTCGCGGATGAAAAGCGGGATAATGGGGGTCGATGTGTTGCCGATTTCAAATCCGGCCTGACGGAATCCGTCGAGGGCGAAGTTGGTCAGCTTCCACAGGTTCTCCTGACGTTCCGGCTCTTTTTCCATGATGTCGATGGCTGCAAGCGCGGCCGCAGTCGACGCAGGGGTGATGGATGCGGTGAAGATGTAGGAACGCGAGTGGTGACGCAGATAATTGGTAATCTCCTTGCTGGTGGCGATGAAACCGCCGAGCGACGCAAATGACTTGGAGAATGTTCCCATAATCAGGTCAACATCATCGGCGACTCCTTGGGCGTGACACACGCCTCGTCCGCCTTCGCCGAATACGCCGATACCGTGGGCTTCGTCGATCATGACGCTTGCGTCATATTTCTTGGCGAGCTCTACCATTTCCTTGACATGGGCAACGTCGCCTTCCATTGAGAACACGCTGTCCGAAACTATGAGCTTGACCTTGTCGGGGTCACACTTCTGAAGTTGCTTTTCAAGCGACTCCATGTCGTTGTGCTTGTATTTCAGCGACTGGCTGAACGAGAGACGGCGCCCTTCGATGATGGATGCGTGGTCTTGCTCGTCCCACAGGATGTAGTCCTCGCGTCCTGTAAGTGTCGAAACGACACCGAGGTTGACACCGAATCCGGTAGAGTAAATCATTACGTCCTCTTTACCGATATACTCGGCAAGTCTTGCTTCGAGTTTCTTGTGAAGGTCGAGCGTGCCGTTGAGAAACGGAGAGCCGGCGCAACCGGTACCATATTTGCGGGTCGCTTCAACTGCCGCTTCTTTGATGCGGGGGTCGTTTACAAGGCCCGAATAACAGTTGGAGCCAAACATCAGGACTTTTTTTCCGTCAATAATTACCTCGGGATCCTGCTCGCTTGAAATTGCGCGGAAATATGGGTAGACCCCGGCCGACTTAGCCTGTTGAGGAGTGGTGTACTTTGCAAGTTTCTGCTGTAATAAGTTCATAGTTTAATCTTAAAAAACTATCTGCGTCAATATTGCTTTTATAATTGCAGGCTGCAAAGTTAGTGATTTATTTTTACAATTTGTTAGTAGTTTGTGAAATAAAGTACAAAAAAATGTTATTGCGGGAGTTTTTGTGACTTAGAGGGTGTTTCATAACAAATGTTAATCCAAAGTGGTAGCATCTTTCAGTTAA
>CAMWRO010000279.1 GCA_947176615.1 uncultured Porphyromonadaceae bacterium | reverse complement strand
CCGCTAGTAAAACGAAGCGGCCGAAGCACCCTTGCAGCGGCAACCGGCCCCGGCGGACACGCCTCAACGCCGACGTGCCAGACCAAACAACACGCCTCAGTCCCAGTCCCAACCCCAACCCGAGAAATCTGACGCCCCCGTGGCGGCCGAGTCTCAGGAGGCAGCCGAGACAGTCAACGACGAGGCAAATGCCGGTGCCACCACTCCAAGCATCACCACGAGCATAAAAAACCAGTATAACAAAAACCCGGAAAACAGCTCTGACAAATAACGTATATCCCCATAGGAAAACGTTCAGATACAAAATACGCGCAAATGAGGTTAAACGCCGCCCAATTCTTGCCACACCACAAAAAATTTGCTAACTTAGCACAATTTTAGACGATTAAGCCAATCTGTTTCTCATGGAAAATAAAATTTTCATTGATATAAATTGCCCCGGATGCAACGCTGTCATAAAGCTCGGCAAGGCACCCGCGGCACGGAGTCTGAGTTTCCGTTGCCCAAAATGCCAGAAGATTGTCGCCGTAAATTTCAACACGGCGGTCAATCCCCAGACATTTACAACAGCCTTGCTCACCCCCGAGCAACTCAAACAGATGCAGATAATGCAACAGGCCAAGCAGAAACTTCAGCAACAACCCGAGCAGCAACCAAAACCGACGACAAACCGGCCGGCAACAGGCAGTCAGCAGCCCGTCACCGCTACCGGACAGCCTTTACAGCAGGCACAGGCCCAGCCACTGGCGGGTGGAGGAATGAACAAGACCATTTACGGAAACCCCAAGGCCGGAAATATTCCCGTTCCGGGTCCCAAGAAACCTCTGCAACCCCACAAAACCACCCCGGCCATGCGCGGCCTGAGCCTCGTGCGCCAGTCGCTGCTGTTCTGGAACAAGGTCAGCTACCCCCTGATTCTCGGAAACAACTACATAGGCCGCCGCAACGGAAACATCCGTCCCGACATTTCAATTGACGAAGATGACTGCATCAGCCGGGGTAAATCGGTAAACATCGAAATCAGGCCCGGCGGCGCCAACGGCATGACGATGACAGTAATCGTCATCCACTCATCCAATGATGTCGTCATAAACGGCTCGATGCGCCTGCGCGACAACCAGTCGATGGAAGTGCGCATCGGCGACCAGATAAAAATAGGCAAGACAACATTTAAAATTGAAAAACAAGAATAACCTCTTCTCAACCCACATTATCGCTCTATGGAAAATTTAGACATAATTATCGGCCGTGAAGATGGCACCAACCGGTTAGCCATGCTTGTCAACGGCACAAAAAAACAGGCTGCCGGAACCCCCAACAGCGTACCGATGACTGTCAGCCGCCTCAAACCCGACCAGATGACCGGCCACTGCCGCATCGTCACCCAAGGCAACGAGGTGTGGATTTATAATCTCAATCCTCAGAACGTGACATATGTCAACGGCGAGCCTATCTGCGCCGACGGCAGCTACCCCACCCAGCTTTCGGCCAAAGACAAGGTGCAGCTCGGATACCCGCAGGAAAACAATGACCCTTATTCCGTTAACATCCTCAGCGCGCTGAAAGCAGCCAACTGGAGCGCCGACATCCACCACCTGCTCCATGTCTGGAAACAATATGACTATGACAACGAGAAAATCGACATCAGCCAGCAGCGCATGAACGCCATGCAGAGCGTGACCGGCATCCTGTCGATGGGAGCCACCGCCGCCCTTTTCGTCCCCAACCCCACCATCGCCTCGCTGCGCCCCGTGCTCATCACGATCGCACTGGCGCTCATGGTCGTGTTTGCCGTGTTCCGTTTCCGCAAGGGCAATATGGGACCGGTGCAGAAAAAACGCCTCAACGAGCAGTTCCACCGCGACTATGTGTGCCCCTGCTGCGGACAGTTCCTCGGCAACATTCCGGGCAACGAACTCATATCGCTGGGCAAATGCACAAAGTGCGGAATCAGCTACGCCTCTTGACCATGAAACCGATTATGTTCACACAGTAATCAGGCGGATTCACACATGACACTCCTCAATATTTGGAAAACGCCATCCCCGCCGCTTAACTTTGCAACATAATCATTAACACAAACATTAAAACTCATCACCATCATGAACGAGACTAAAAGAACCACCACTCCTTTTGACAACAAAGGCAATCAACCCAAGTGGAAAGAAATAGCAATCGGCGGAACAACAGGTATCCTGCTTGCCGGCGCGGGAATCGCACTGACATCATTTGACACCCATGCCGAAGAACCCGAAGCGTCATCTGAAGACAATCCCGCCGATAACGGCGAAACCGCAGCTTCAGGCACTGCCCACGCCGCGACTTCGAGCTATGACGACATGTCGTTTGCCGACGCTTTTGCAGCAGCTCGTTCTGAAATGGGACCCGGCGGCGTGTTCACTTGGCACGGAAACTCCTACGGCACCTACCTCAAGAGTGAATGGGACGCTATGAACGACAGCGAGCGCAATGACTTTGCCGACAACCACTCGTCAGGCAACAGCCAGCAGGCCGCCGACAACCACGCAGAGCCTGATCACACCGCCACCGCCCAGCATCAGGAGAACCAGCAGCAGGCTTCCGCGTCTCAGAATCAGACCGCCCAGAACACCCAGCCCGAAACCAATCCCTCACAGAACGCCAACACCGGCAACGACGAGCCTGTAGCGCAAAATAACGGCGGGGAAAACGACGGCACTTTCGACGTTGACTCTGACATCGAGTTTGTCTCATTTGAACAGGTCGACCTCATGAACAACGGCACGATGTCCAATGTCGGCACCGCAATCGTTGACGGTCAGGAAGTACTCCTTATCGACGTGGACGGCGACGGTGGAAACTTTGACTTCATGGCCGCTGACTTCAACAACAACGGACAGCTTGAGGACAACGAAATTGTCGACATATCAGGCCAGCAGATCAGCGTCGAGGGATTTGCCCAGACCGTAGGGGCGGCAGCCTCGTTTGACACTGACGGAGAAGGCATCTTCATTAGCGACGACGAACTCGGTCTCAGCGGTGAAAACGACGGTGCCGCCGACACGGCAATGACCGACGATTCGATGCCCGACTATGTCAACGATGCCGAACCCGGTGACTTCGTAGGATAACCCCCTCTCCCCTGAATGAATCTAAAAAATCTCATAACGACGGTTCTTGCAATCTCGATATTGCTGCTGCCCGGCAGGCTGGATGCCGCTATCCGCCTGCTGGCAGTAGGCATTGCCGACTATCCGGGAACATCGAGAGACCTCTCGCTGCCGGCCAACGATGCCCGCATGATAAAGACCCTCTATGACAAAATCCCGGGAGCGACCACGACTCTGCTGCTTAACGAAAACGCGACAAAGACAGCTGTGAGGGAAGCCATGACAAAAGTTTTTGCCTCGGCCAAACCCGATGACACAATAATCTTTTTTTTCAGCGGGCACGGATATGACGGAGGGTTTTCGACCTATGACGGACACCTCAACTATGCCGAAATCAAAAAAGGCATGGCGGCAAGTCCGGCCAAGAATAAAATTATTTTTGCCGACGCGACATTTTCGGGGAACCTCCGACGCAACAGCGAGTCAGTTTCACCCGACAAGATAAAGGACGCAAACATAATGTTATTC
>CAMWRO010000278.1 GCA_947176615.1 uncultured Porphyromonadaceae bacterium | reverse complement strand
CCCCCGACCGCATGCTCCCCTCGCGCACCTCGTCGCTGCGCCCCGGCCACACCCAGAGCGACTACGAGCAGCTGAGCAACCCCTACGTCCGCGAAGTAACGTCACACGAGATTTTCCCGGGACGTGAGCTGACCTACGGCGAGTCCAACACGATCCAGACCCTCAACCTGTCGTTCTACCCCACCGAGCGCGGCCCCTACAACCTCGACGCGACCAATATCGACGACGAAGGACGGCTGCTGAACCCCGAAAAACGATGGGGCGGCATCATGCGCAAGATGGACAATACCAACTTCGAACAGTCCAACATAGAATATGTCCAGTTCTGGATGCTCAGTCCATTCCTTGACCCTGAAAACAACAATCTTGAAGGTGGCGACCTCTACCTCAACTTCGGCGAAATATCCGAGGACATACTCAAAGACGGGTTAAAGAGCTACGAAAACGGCATCCCCTATGACGGTGACGACCGTTATCTCCAAAACACCGTGTGGGGACGCGTTTCATCGCAAAACTCGCTGACCTACGCATTTGACAACAACTCGGGCGCCCGTGTCATTCAGGACGTCGGTCTTGACGGACTGCCCAACAGCGAAGAATTTGTCTTCGATTCCTACCGCGACTACCTCGACCAACTGCGTCAGAAACTCTCACCCGCCGCTATCGCCCGGATGCAGGAAGACCAGTTCTCGGCTTTCAACGACCCCGCCGGTGACAACTACCATTTCTATCGCGGATATGATTACGACGAAATGCGTGCCTCAATCATCGAGCGTTACAAGCACTACAACGGCGTCGAGGGCAACTCACTCTCCCCCGAGGATGCGTCGGACCCGCTCTACCAGTCCTCGCGCAGCCTCCCCGACGTCGAGGACATCAATCAGGACAACACGCTCAACGAGTATGAGCGCTATTTCCAGTACAAGGTTTCGATACGTCCCGAAGACCTCGAAGTGGGCAAAAACTATATCACCGACAAGCAGGTGTCGATTGTCCCCACCCCGTCAGGAAAAAATCTTGAGGTCGTGTGGTATCAGTTCAAGATACCGTTGAGCGACTACGAGAAAGTCGTCGGCAACATCAGCGACTTCTCTACAATCCGTTTCGCCCGCATGTTCATGACCGGGTTCAAGGCAGTCACCCACCTGCGCTTTGCCACCTTCGAGCTTGTGCGCGGCGAGTGGCGCCCCTATGATTTCAACCTCAACAACCGTGGCGATTCCCCGGCCGAGGGACAGCTTGACATCTCGGTGGTAAACATCGAGGAAAATGCGTCGCGCCAGCCGGTCAACTACGTTCTCCCACCCGGTGTCACCCGCATCACCGACCCGGGCCAAAGCCAGATTGTGCAGCTCAACGAGCAGTCGATGTCAATGAAAGTCATCGGCCTGCGTCCCGGCGACGGCCGTGGAGTTTACCGCAACACACTCCTTGACCTCCGCAACTACAAGAAAATGCAGATGTGGATTCACGCCGAAAAGCTCATCGACGACGTGACCAACCTGCGCTCGGGCGAACTCTCGCTGTTCATCCGTCTCGGCAGCGATGTCAAGAGCAACTATTATGAGTATGAAATCCCGCTTGAACTGACCCCTCCCGGAAAGTACAACGAAGATTCGGAACGTTCCAAAGTGTGGCCCGCGGCCAACTATATGGACTTTGACCTCCAGACACTTGTCAACCTCAAGAAGGAACGCAACCGGGCCAAGAGCGCGCAAGAACCGGGTGTGGGATTCGGGACACTGTACCGTGGCCGCGACCCGTCCAACGAGCGCAACAGCATCGCCGTAATAGGCAACCCGTCGCTGAGCGATGTCAGGGTGTTGCTCGTCGGGGTGCGCAACAACTCAAGCGTTGTCAAGGACGGCACAGTGTGGGTCAACGAACTTAAAGTCACCGATTTCAACAGCGAAGGCGGATGGGCCGCGAAAGGAAACATCAACCTTGGCGTTTCTGACATTGCCACGCTCAATTTCGGCGCACATGTCGAGACAGCCGGATTTGGCGGCGTTGACCAAGCCCTCAACCAGCGGCGGCTCGACGACTATGAGCAATACAACTTTGCCGTGCAGGTCGATGCAGGCCGTTTCCTCCCCGAGGCAGCCAAACTCCGTGCGCCCATCTTTTACTCGGTATCAAAAGAAAAAACGTCGCCCAAATACAACCCGCTCGATCAGGACGTGCTGCTGAAAGACGCGCTCGACAACGCGGCCGACAAGCATGAACGCGACTCTATCGAAAACTTTGCCATCGAGCGTTCAACGGTCAAGAGTTTCAGCATCTCGGGATTGAAATTTGACGTGCAGAGCAAGAATCCCATGCCGTGGGATCCCGCCAACTTTACATTCAATTTCTCGTTCAACAAACAGTCCAAGAGCGACCCGACTACCGAATATGAGAACACCAACGACTACCGTGGCAGTTTCCAGTATTCCTACACCCCGTTCATAAAGGGTCTCAAGCCATTCGGATGGATCAAAAGCAAGTCCAAGAACCTTAAATTTGTCAAGGACTGGGAGATAAACTATCTTCCCAACAACATATCGTTCCTGACCACAATGTCGCGCTACTACTACGAACAGCAGACACGCTCCGAAACCGACGTCGATTTCCAGCTGCCCGTGGCTGTCAGCAAAAACTTCCTGTGGGACCGCCAGCTCTCCCTGACGTGGAATCTCACCAAGCAGCTTAACTTCAGTTTCAATTCCAATACCTCGGCCCGCATCGAGGAAACCGTCGGGGCCGTGAACCGCAAACTGTTCCCTGACAAATACAAGGAATGGAAAGACACCGTGTGGCAGAGCATTCTCTCGATGGGCACGCCGTGGAGCTACAACCAGACATTTGTCGCCTCCTACAAGGCCCCCTTCTCCCGCATCCCGGTTCTCGACTGGCTGACCGGCTCGGTGAGCTATAACGCCACCTACCGCTGGGACCGCGGTGCCGAAGTCGACGGCGTGTCTATGGGCAATTCCATCGCCAATCAGGCTGTGTGGAACGCCGACGGACGCATCAATTTCGAGTCATTGTACAATAAATGGAACTTCACCAAGGAGGTCAACAAACGCTTTGCCTCCAAAAAAAGCAACGCCCGCAAAACCCGCGAGAAGAAACCCAAGAAATTTGAACGCACATTTGCCCTGCTCCCTGACACAACCCTGACCATCAAGCACAACCTGCGCAGCAAGAAGATAAAAGTCACCGCCGCAACAGTCGACGGAAAACCGTTCAAGGTGCAGACCAAGGTTATCGACGCCAACTCTATCCAAGTGCTCAACCGCGGCACCGAGAACATCAAGTTCACTATCGAGGAAGTCCTCAAGGAAGAAAAGAGCTTCATGCGCGACCTTGCCGAATACGGAGTCCGTTTCCTCATGAGTCCCCGCAGCGCCAGTGTGCGTTTCCGCAACACCAAGTCGCTGTCCCTCCCGCTGTTCCGCCCCGACATCGGCAACATCTTCGGCCAGAGCAACAGCTACGGCCCCATGTCGCCCGGCCTTGACTTCGCATTCGGATTCACTGACGAGAATTACGTCTACCGTGCCAAAGAACGCGGATGGCTTGTTACCGACGACGGACAGACGTCGCCCGCCGTGTGGTCCAACGCCCACGAGATAAACTTCGAGCTGAATCTTGAAC
>CAMWRO010000277.1 GCA_947176615.1 uncultured Porphyromonadaceae bacterium | reverse complement strand
TTTCTCGGGCACAAACGATATAGTTCCGTTGTCGACTGCATCAAGGGCGGGTGTGGCGAGTCCTTCCATCTTGAGGAACCACTGGTCGCTGAGTCGGGGTTCGACTGCTGTGTCGACATTGCGCTCTGAATAGCCTACCTTGTTGTCATAATCCTCAATCTTCTCGATGAGACCTGCGGCAACGAGGTCTTTGGCAATCTGCTCGCGCACGGCAAAGCGGTCCATGCCGACATACATTCCCGCAGCCTCGCTGATGGTCGCGTCGTCATTGAAAATGTCGATGGTTTCAAGGTTGTGTTTTTCTCCGAGCATGTTGTCGTTCATGTCGTGGGCCGGGGTGACCTTGAGGCAGCCGGTACCGAAGTTGATGTCGACATATTCATCCTCGATGACGGGAATCTCGCGGTTGACAAGGGGGACGATTACTTTTTTGCCCTTGAGGTGCCGGTTCTTCGGATCATTGGGGTTGATACACATCGCGGTGTCGCCCATGATTGTCTCGGGACGAGTTGTCGCAACGATAGCATAGCCGTCTTCACCCACGATGTGATAGCGCAGGTAATAGAGCTTGTTATGTTCTTCTTTGTAGACGACCTCGATGTCAGAAAGAGCGGTCTTGGCTTTCGGGTCCCAGTTGACCATGCGCTTGCCGCGATAGATGAGACCCTTCCGATAAAGGTCGACAAACACCCTGATTACGCTGCGCGAGCGGATGTCGTCCATCGTGAACGCAGTGCGGCTCCAGTCACATGATGCGCCGAGCTTTTTGAGCTGTTCAAGAATCTTGCCACCGTGGGTATGGGTCCAGTCCCATGCGTGCTTGAGGAACTCGTCGCGCGAGAGGTCGCTTTTTTTGATCCCCTCGGATGCGAGCTTGCCGACAACCTTAGCTTCGGTAGCGATGGCGGCATGGTCGGTTCCGGGAGCCCAGAGTGCGTTCTTTCCGAGCATACGCGCACGGCGCACAAGGATGTCCTGAATTGTATTGTTGAGCATGTGACCCATGTGGAGAATGCCGGTGACATTGGGCGGCGGAATGACAATGGTGTAAGGTTCACGCGCGTCGGGAACCGACTTGAACAGGTCGTGTCCCATCCAGTAGCTGTACCACTTGTCTTCAACCGACCGTGGGTCATACTTTGTTGCTAACTCGTTCATATGAATTAAATCAGTGATAAATAATTGATTTCTTTTTTAGTGACTGCAAAGGTAGCAATTCCACCAGTCTTATGCAAGTAAAAGGCCGCGTTTCAGCCTGTCAGCGCCGCCAAAAAGATGGGAGAAGCAGAACCAAGAATGTGAAAAGTTCAAGACGGCCCACGAGCATGACAAGCATCAAAAGCCATTTGACAGCGTCGGGCAGCATGGCGAAAGTGCCGTCAACACCGGTGACTCCATAGCCAAGGCCGTTGCAGCCGGCACATGAAACCGACATGAACAGGGAATCGGTAAAAGAGTATCCCCACAGTGTGATTATTCCTGTCGAGACGGCTATTATCAGCATGTATAATGTGATGAAGGCAAGGATGCGAGTGACATGAACACCATTGAGCGGCGATCCGCTTAACCTGACAACATACACTCGTTTAGGAAAGGCTATGCGCTTTATTTCATTTATGAAGTTGTGTCCAAGCACTATCCCTCGGTCTATTTTGATACCGCCCGTCGTTGATCCGGCACACGATCCGCACAACATCAGCAGGATGGTGACAAACAGGGTGAAGGAGCCCCAGCTTTCAGGCCCGGTAAGGGAAAAACCGGTCGATGTGATGGCTGACAGGACATGAAACATCGGCTCAATCAAAAGCCGGTCGTAGCCGGATGCTCCGTCGGTCAGCGATGATACAAGGATGAGCAGATATGCCACTATGACAACTGCTGCATAGGTCTTGAAGACGTCGTCGTTCAGCGCGGTTTTCCAGTTTCCTTTCCACGCGCTGTAGATGAGCATGAAGTTGGCGCCCGCGACAAACATTACAATCGTGATGACGACAGTCACATAGTCAGAGTGCCAGTATTCAATGCCGTCATTGTGGGTGGTGAATCCACCTGTGGCGACAGTGGCAAATGTCTGGCACACGCTGTCAAACAAGTCCATTGGCCCAATCCACAATAAAAGGACCGACAAGACTGTCAGTCCTGAATAGACTCCCCATAAAGAGAGGGCGGTCTGACGTATGCGCGGGTGCAGCTTGGTGTGGGTTATTCCGGTAGCCTCGGCATTGAACATCGAAATGCCTACCGCTTTGTTTAGCTCGGGAAGCACGGCGAGCATGAACAACACGATTCCAAGACCGCCAATCCACTGAGTCAGCGCGCGCCAAAACAAAATACATTTTGGTTGAACCTCTACGTCGGGGATTACGCTTGCGCCGGTCGTTGTCAGTCCTGAGATGACTTCAAACATTCCGTCGGTAACGCCTAACGGACTGTCGCTGAACAGGAACGGTATCATTCCGAAAAAGGCAAAAATCACCCACACAAGAGCCGTGACAATAAATCCTTCCCGGGCACGGATTGACGTGTCCCGGCGGTGGGTTAAAACCTCAGCCAAACATCCGGCTGCAGCCGCGGCGACTATTGCCAAGAGGAATCCTTTCCACTGGCTTTCTCCATATATGAGTGCCACAATCAGCGGCAAAATCATGATTGCCGCCTCGATGAAAACAAGCCGTCCAAGCAGCTTTACAATGGCTCCGGTTTTTATCGTTGTCTTCATCCCCGCAGTCAATTATGAAACAGCCGCTCGACTTTGTGAAGTGCCCCGGCTGAGAAAAAAGTCAGGACATGGTCGCCCGGTATGATGTGTGTGCTACCGTCAACAAGCTGTGCCACCCCGTTTCTGATAAGTCCGCTGATTGTGAGTTCGCGTGGAAGTGACAGCTCGCAAATCGGACGTGACACTATTTTAGAACCCTTGCAGGCAACTATTCCCGCGACTTCGGCATCTCCGAGCGAGAGGCATTTCGCATCATCGGATCCGCTGTCGAGCAACATGTTGAGAATGCTGCCTGCGTTGAGCAGTTTCTTGTTTATAATCTTGTCTATTGACAGGCTTTCGGCCTCGGGAATGTATTGGAGTTCTTCGATGCGGGCGAGCGTGGAGGCTACTCCGTGTTCACGCGCGACCATGCACGACACGATATTGGTCTCGGAGCTTCCCGTAAGTGCGAGAAACAGGTCGCATCCGTCGATTCCTTCTTCGTTAAGGGTTACAATGTCAGATGCCGATGCGTTGACAACGACTACATCGTGAAATTTCTCGGCGACTGTGCGGCATCGGTCTTCGTCAGGGTCGATGACGGTAATATGCCGGCGTGAGGTCATCAGGCTGAGTAGATTTTCGGTTACACGACCTGCTCCGGAAATCATAATTCGCCCGATATGATGTACTGACTGCCCACACAATGGAGCAAGCCTCTCAAGGTCTTTGGGCAATATCGAAAAATAGATTCTGTCCCCTTCAAGCAGGCGTGTGTCTCCGCGGGGAATAATAATGCGCCCGTTCCTCGCTACGGCCGATACATGGAACCATCGCTGCGTGTTGCCGGCTGATGAAATATCGCGTAACTCCCGGCCGTTTAACGAGCTTCCGGCTTTCATCCTGACACCGACCACCAGCAGCTCGCCGCGGTGCAGCTGGAACCATTCGCTGACCCAGCTGTGATGGATAAACCGGGAAATCTCCCGC
>CAMWRO010000276.1 GCA_947176615.1 uncultured Porphyromonadaceae bacterium | reverse complement strand
GTGAGCGACCTGTTCAGCGATGCCAAGCTGCCGGTAGACGCCAAAAAGCGCGTCAGCATCCTCACCCGCAACGACGAAATCCTCTGGGTCATCGGCCTCCGCGCCTCCCGCCACTTCCCGGTAACCCCGGCCACCGCCCGCTACCTGACCATCACCGCCCGCAAATCCTGAGCTAAAGCTCAAGGCCGGGACAAACCATTTTACCTCTTTCTTTATCTAAAGTCAGTTGCAGCGATGACAGCCGCGAGCGCGTTCATTTCAAGGCATGTCGCGCGTGACAGTTCCCGGGACGAGGGTTTATCCGCCGAGGGGGCGATGATTAGCAGTCGCCCTTGGGTGCATTGCTCAAAATCATGGCCCGAGGGTTTGTACCGGTCAGGGAATACCCTATGCGTGATTAAAATTATGCGGCCTTCCATTCGCTCGGCTTCTGACCTTATTTCACGCTCGGCAGGTGATATGAACGGCGACACAAGGACTCCGCCATTGGCGGCAGTGTACAACCACCTGTCACGATTATGAAGTCTTGCCTGCTGCGTGTCGCGGCGATGCACCACCACCTGCTCCTTAAATGGATTCTGTAGCAGAAACAAGTTCCCATAGGCGTTATAGGTTACACCGTTAATCTTCAACCCGTTCAGTCGACTGAAATAATCGGGACAGGCACGCCTTACAGCCAACCGGTAGGGATTCTCGCGGATATACCTGAACAGGGTGTCAAGCCGACGGGTATTTACGAGAATCCGGTCATTATACCCCTCCTCAAAAACTTTTTCAACCCCATACTCCCGATTGACATCCACCTTAAATCTCGCGATTATATTACCAAGAGGCTCGTCCATCTGCCGCAAGACCATAAGCAAGAGATGGACATGATCAGGCATGATGGAATACTGCAAGACGCGAATCGCCGGTTCCGCTGCCGACAATCGTGCGATGATTCTGTGCACGCAACGGCCACTCTACGAAAATGCCACAACCGCCGCCCCCGGTTTTCCGACAGGAATCGAATGACTGCCTGCGAGCTTTCCGAAATCGGGTACCGAAGGATGCTTGCTGAGGGTAATCATGTAGATGCACCTGCTGCGGTAGTCATGCCAAGGAGCGCGTAAAATCTGTCGTGGCATAGCGGGGAGTTTCTTGAGCTAAAGCTCAAGGCCGGGACAAACAGGTTATCCCGGCCTTGATGATGGTTGTTGTTGATGGGTTTGTTTCAGCTGCGGACTTCAGTCCGCGCAACTACAGCTCCAGCTTGTGGAACGGGAGGTTGAACGCCTCGGCGACGGCGGGATAGACAACCTTGCCGTCGACTATGTTGACACCGAGTTCAAGCGCGTGGTCGCGGCGGCATGCCTCGCGCCATCCCAAGTCGGCAAGCTGAAGGGCATACGGGAGGGTGGCGTTGGTAAGCGCAAGGGTCGAGGTAAACGGCACGGCGCCGGGAATATTGGCGACGGCATAATGCACGATTCCGTCCACTTCATATATCGGCTCGGCATGGGTCGTGGCACGGGATGTCTCGAAACAGCCGCCTTGGTCGATAGCCACATCGACAAGCACTGTTCCCGGTTTCATCAGCTTCAGCATCTCGCAGGTGACGAGTTTCGGAGCCTTGGCGCCGGGGATGAGCACCGAGCCAATCACCAAGTCGCTCTCGGGCAGCTCCTGCTCGATGTTGAACGTCGAGCTGTAAAGAGTCTTGACATTGGCGGGCATCACATGGTCGAGATGGCGCAGGACGGGGAGTGAAATATCGGTGATAGTGACATCGGCCTTGGCACCGGCAGCCATAATGGCCGCGTTGCGCCCTACGACACCTCCGCCGAGAATCAGCACCTTGGCAGGCTTGACACCCGGGACACCGCCGAGCAGCTTGCCCTTGCCGCCCTGTGGCTTTTCAAGGAAACGAGCACCCTCCTGCACCGACATGCGTCCGGCAACCTCGCTCATCGGTATCAGCAGCGGCAACGCGCCTGTCGGGAGCTGAACCGTCTCATAGGCGATACAGGTCGCTCCGCTCTCAATCATCGCGAGGGTCAGGGCCTCGTCGCTGGCAAAATGGAAATAGGTGAACACAAGCTGTCCTTTCTTGACCAGCTTATACTCAGGTTCGATCGGCTCCTTTACCTTGATTATCATCTCGGCTACGGAATAGGTCTCCTCGATAGTAGGCAAGACTGTTGCTCCGGCCTTTACATAATCTTCGTCGCTGAAACCGCTGCCCTCTCCGGCAGTGTGCTGCACATAGACGGTGTGTCCGTGCTTTACAAGTTCTTTTACTCCTGCCGGGGTGACGGCGACGCGATTCTCGTTGTTCTTAATCTCTTTGGGGACTCCGATAATCATAATTGTCAGGTTTTAGATGGTTAACGACCCCCAAATATACGCTATTTGCGCGGAAAAACAATTATCCCGTTCAATTTTTTTCAAAAAAATTTTGGTGATTCAAAAAATTGACTTAACTTTGCGGTGTACTAATTCACTAATACACTATCATATGTTAAAAATCAATAATCTCACGTTTTCCTATTCACGGAAATCCCACCCGGTGCTTGAGAACTTTTCTCTTGACCTCCCCTCGGGTGGAATATACGGCCTGCTCGGCCGCAACGGGGCGGGAAAATCGACACTTCTTTACCTGATGTGCGGCCTCCTGACCCCACAGCACGGATGTGTCACCTACAAGGGTGTAAATACCCGCCTGCGCCACCCCTCGACCCTTGCCGACATCTTCATAGTGCCTGAAGAATTCACACTGCCCGCCATACCGATGGACCGCTACGTCGCCCTCAACGCCCCGTTTTACCCCCGCTTTTCACGCGAAGACCTGAAACGGCACCTCGCGACCTTCGACCTCGACCCGTCACTCAACCTCGGCGCACTCTCGATGGGGCAGAAAAAGAAAGCGTTCATGTGTTTCGCACTCGCCTGCAACACCTCACTGCTGCTGATGGACGAGCCGACCAACGGTCTCGACATTCCCGGCAAAAGCACTTTCCGCCGTTTCATCGGCTCGGTAATCAACGATGACCGCACAATCGTCATATCATCGCATCAGGTGCGCGACATCGACCGCATCCTCGACCATGTCATAATCATGGACAACCACTCGGTGCTGCTCAACCGCTCGATTGCCGAAATTTCAAGCCGTCTGTCGTTCTGCACGACCGACGACCGCTCACTTATCGACCACGCGCTCTACACCGCCCCGGCCCTCGGCGGCTCGGCAATTGTTTTGCCCAACGACGGAACCGACGACACAGATGTCAACCTTGAGACTCTCTTTGACTTCGCCCTGAGCCGTCCCGACATTTTGAACGCACAATTTTCCAAACCCGCTAACACCACCCTCTGATTATGGAATCATTCTCTATGGACCGCATGGGTCTCGTTATGACCAAAGAGATTCGTGAAAACTGGCGCAACCTCCTGATGATGCTCGGCGTGATGCTTGGCACGATGACAATGGCTGCCATCCTATGCGCTCAGTCAACCATATCTTCGCCGCGCAAATATGACCCGGCAATCGGGGGCGAAGTAATCGCGTTCACCATGCTGTTCTTCGCATTCGGCGCGATTTCGGCCTCGATGATGTTCCGCAACATGAACAGCAAGGAGTCACGCCTCGCCACGCTGATGAATCCGGCATCGCAGCTTGAAAAATATATTGCCCGATGGCTGATTTTCATTCCGGGGTTTGTCGCCGTCTAGTTCCTGTTTGGCTACGTCGCCGACGTCGTCAGATATATAATATATGTGGGAATTATCCCGGCCGACCTCCAT
>CAMWRO010000275.1 GCA_947176615.1 uncultured Porphyromonadaceae bacterium | reverse complement strand
GAGCGTGATTATATGGATAAGGATGTGAAGGGGGCGCGGCGGGGGCGCGCTTATGGTTTAGTGTGTGTGTGCGGCGTTGTCGTTTTTGTGATCGGGTGGTTGGGGGTGAAAAATCGTGAATCGGAGAGACGGCTCAGGGAGGCGGAGTATCGTTATGAGTGGGTGCAGGATTCTATCAGCATGGCGCGGGATGCGGAGCGGCAAAGGTTGTTGTGGGAGCAGCAGCGCGAGGAGGCGCGGCGGATAGACAGCGCGATTGCCGCGAGACGGCGGGTTGAGGAACTGACGAAACCGGAGCCGGAGCAGCCGAAATATACTTGGGATCGGTTGGAATCGATGGTGCGCGATCTTTCCAACGAGGGGTATTATGCCGTGGTGTGGAAGGTGAACGACGGCAGTTCGGCTTGGATTGTCAAATACAAGAAAGGGGGCAGGGAGTATATCGGACGATTTAATCCTGAAACGGGGAAGTATGGGCCGGTGACGCGCTTAAAGCAACATGATGTCGGGGAGTTTTCGGTCTATGGTGACAAGTCGCGGTGGTATAGGTATGGCCCCAAAAACGACCTGATATATGAAGTCAACGGGGTGGAACGCGAGCGATTCGGGAATTTCCGGCTCATAGATCTCTATACTCCCGGTGACGGGGATGAAGATGAGGAGGGTGAGGATTTCTATTATGACAACGAGGAGGATATGTATATGTACTACGGGCGGTGACGGTTTGCGGCTCAGGTGTGTGCCGCCTGACATGGGGTCAGGTGATGAAAATTTAGTGATAAAATTTAACCGATAAGGCATATTATTCGTAATTTTGCAGCGTTGAAAAAGTAATTCAGAGGGTGTTATCAGGCACTCAGCTATATTTCAGCAAATGCGAAGTCTGTTATACATAGTAATATTGCTGGTCGTTACCGGCTGTGGCGTTTCGGGTTCTCATTACAGGGAGCTTGACGAGGCGCAGGCACTGATGGGTGAAGACCCGGCGGCGGCTCTTGCCAAACTTGATGATGTTGACGTTTCGGAGTTTCAGGATTCGGCAACGATGGCGCGGTGGGCTCTTCTGTATAGCGAGGCTATGGTGATTAACAGATTGTCGGCTCCGACCGATACCATTGTAAACATCGCCATTGATTATTACGGACGGCATAACCGCCCGGAGGAGTTTCATAAAGCAACCCGGCTGAAATCAATGATTGCATCGGGTGTGGCCGATGACTTGCTTGCGACATCACGTTATATTCAGAAAGAAAAGGAGTTTCTGCTATATAAAGAGCGTGCTAAGCGTGAGCTTTACACATCAGTCGGGGTGGTCATTCTGTTGATTGCCGCGGGTGTCATTATCGGGATGCGACAGCGGATGAAAATGCAGGCGTTGCAGACCGATGCTCTCATGGCTGAGGCTTCGGGGTTGAGAAATCAGATAGATGCGAGCCGTGGAAATGTGGAGTGTCTGGAGGCAAAGCTGCACAGGTTGCTTGAGCAGCGGTTTGCCCTTATCGATTCGCTCTGTCAGACTTATTATGAGTCGCAGGGGACGAAGATTGAGCGAAAGGCTATTGTCGACAAGGTGAAAAACGAAATAGAATCGGTGCGCACCGATTCTTTCCCTAAGATGGAACAGGTCGTGAACGATTGTCGTGATAACCTTCTGGTCAAGGTCAGGGGTTGTTACCCGGCGATAAAGCCTGACGATTATCAGCTCTTGGTTTATCTCGCAAGCGGGTTGTCACCGCGTGCTATCAGTCTGCTCCTCGGGGAATCGGTCGAGGTGGTCTATAAGCGCAAATCGAGACTGAAATCGCGCCTTAAAGATGCTGTGGCGGGTGCGTGTCCCGATATTTTGAGCGTTTTCTAAGGGGAATCCATGACGTGTCAGACTTTTTCATAACGCGCTGCTGCAAATATCTGCATATGAGCGGGTTATAAGTTGGTCGGTCAGACTGTCATTTTGGAATATCAGTGTCTTGATGAGTAATTTTGCAACAAAAAGTTACTCATTATGAATGCTAAAATTTTCATCACATTCCTTGCCACGGTGTTTGTCGCCGCGGTAGGACAGGCCCGGAATCAGGAGGCGGCCGACAGCCTCACCCGCGAATTGCAGGAGGTTGTAGTGACGGCACGGCAACCCGCGACAAAACTTGTCGGGTCAACACTCGTTTCAACAATTTCCGGAACCAATCTCGCCAATCTCGGCAATGCGCTCGACGTGCTCGCCCAACTGCCGATGATAAAGGTAGACGATGATGCGGTGAGTGTCATCGGCAAGAGCAATATCGAAATCTATATCGACGGCCGCCCTATGCGCGACGGTGTGGAGCTGCGTCAGATACTTTCGTCCAATCTCAAAAAGGTGGAATTGCTCATGGCTCCCGGGGCGGCATATGCAAGCACGACGGGGGCAGTGCTTAAAATCACGACCCGGCGAAATTTCGTGCAAGGGCTGTCGCTTACCGACCAGTTTATACTTGAACGCCGCCGCAAATGGTCGGTTTTGGATTATCTCGCCCTAAGCTATCGAGTCGGTAATTGGGACTTCTTTGCCAACGGTACGATAAATCACTATAACTCATTAGCAAAGGGATTAACTACCAATACACTTGTTTACGAAGGGAAAGAAACGGTAGTAGGGAGTAGCCAACATAATACATATCCTACGACAACCGGAGTTGTCAAGGCAGGATTCAACTATTCCAATGGCCCACAATCGTTTGGAGCATACTACCGTTACAATCCTGAACACGGTGATTTCAAAAACACAGGTAGCGAATGGCTTAACGACAATCCGGCAATCAGCAGTAATATAGACAAACATACAAGAGCACACAGCCACCTCGTTTCTCTCTATTATGAAAACACCTTTGCCGACAAATATCTTCTTCACTTTGATGGCGATTTTCGCCGGTCAAATGAAAGCAATACTGTAGCAACTACTTATCCTGTTTCGTCTTTTCCTGCCGTAAACTCGACTGATGAACGGACATCAACCCTTTGGGCGGGAAAATTGTATCTGAATTTTCCTCTTTGGAATGGTGATTTTACAGTGGGGACTCAGGATAGCTATACGCATACTTCTCTTGATTACCGTATGCTTAATACCTCAGTCAGCGAGTATATTCCGTCGTCCATGACTGATGCACGGCAGACCTCAGCAGCATTGTTCGCTTCTTGGTCCCGTATGTTCGGCAAGTTCTCCCTTTCGGCAGGGGCAAGGTATGAATATGTCGATTATGACTTCAAGGTTGACGGCAAACGCGATGAAGAAGTAAGCCGCCGCGACCATCTGTTAACGCCGGACGTATCGGTCGGTTACTCTTTTAACGAAGAATCGCAGATAAGCATCAGCTATAAAATGGCGACTGTCAAGCCTCCTTACTCGCAGCTTACGGGTTCTCTCTATTATACCGGTCTGCACGAAATCGAGGGCGGAAATCCGGCATTGCATGACGAGCGAATGCACGACATTCAACTTTTCGGTATGTGGAAAGGTTTCATGCTTCAGGCTGATTTCACACGCGCGCTCGATACATATGCCTATGTCAAGCAGTTATATCCGGCCGATAATCTTCAGTTGCTTATGCGTCCGGTAAACATTGATGTGTCGGCGCTCAGCATGTTTCTTGTGTGGAGCAAGCCGGTCGGGAGCTGGACCCCCAATGTAACCGCCGGGATGTACCGTCAATGGCTCAGACTTGACAACCGCCGATGTGACAAGCCGTTGTTCTCATATTATTTTGACAATACCTTCTCGCTGCCTCACGGCTGGATGATTACGGCCAACATGAGCGGACGCACCCAAGGCGACATGCATACCAACCGTTTCGGGGCGACGTGGTTCAC
>CAMWRO010000274.1 GCA_947176615.1 uncultured Porphyromonadaceae bacterium | reverse complement strand
GACACCGCAGGCCGCGTAGACAAGTTCATGAGCCGCTACGGCAACCGCAAGAAGAAATAAAAAGCTGTTTCTTACAGCTCAACCACATAGCAAGTCCCGTAACAAGCCGCAATGAGGCGTGCTGTTTCGGGACTTGCATTGCGTTTAAACAAATGACAACGAAAAAATAAAATATAACAGATGCAGGTGTGAATTGCGACACGACACCGCGGCGGAAGCCATTTTTTATATTTTATCTTTTATTTCTTATATTTTAAAATGATGACGAAAAGACATGACCATCTGAACATATACATTCAGAATGCCGTGCGTGACAATTGGGAACGACCGGCACTTACTGATTTCCACGGGACATCGTCGCTCTACAAGGATGTGGCCCGCAAAATAGCCAAACTGCACATACTTTTCGAGCAGACCGGTATAAAAAAAGGAGACCGTATCGCCCTGTGCGGCAAAAATTCATCATCATGGGCGGTGGCTTTCTTCGCGGCTGTGACCTACGGTGCCGTAATCGTGCCGATTCTCCACGAGTTCAAGGCCGACAACATCCACCATCTCGTCAACCATAGCGAGGCCCGTCTTCTCTTTGTCGACGATTCTATCTGGGAAAATCTCGACCCGGCCCTGATGTCCAATCTCATCGGGTCAATAAACATCAAGGATTTCTCGCTGCTGCAAAGCAATGACAAAAGCCTTGAAAACGCCCGCGCCCACCTCAACGAGCTTTTCGGCAAAAAATATCCCGACCGTTTTACACCCGCCGATGTTGTCTACCATCAAGACTCGACCGACGAGCTTGCTCTGATCAGCTACACTTCGGGGTCGACGGGGTTCTCCAAGGGTGTAATGCTGACCTACGGCAATCTGTGGTCCAACCTTCAGTATTGCCGCGACTACCTGCCCCACCCCGAGGGTGACGGCGTGGTGATGATGCTCCCGCTGGCCCACATGTATGGCCTCACCATCGACCTGATTCACCCCTTCTGCTCGGGAAGCCACATCAACTTCCTGACCCGCACCCCCTCCCCGCGCATCATCATGGAGGCGTTTGCCCAAGTAAAGCCGCGCATCATCGTAACCGTCCCGCTCATTATCGAAAAAATCATCAAGACACGCGTGTTCCCGCTTCTGGAAAAACCGCTGATGAAACTGCTGATGCATGTGCCGTTTGTCGACGAGCGCCTGATGTCCAAAATCAAAAACAGCCTGACCGCCACCTTCGGGGGCAATGTAGAGGAAATCATCATCGGGGGAGCCGGACTCAACAAGGAAGTAGAGACATTTCTGCGCAAAATCGGGTTCCAGTTCACCGTGGGTTACGGCATGACCGAGTGTGCGCCGCTGATTGCCTACGCACCGTGGGACGAGACCCGCCCGGCATCCTGCGGGCGCTGCGTCGACCGCATGGAGCTGCACATCGACTCGCCCGACCCGGCAACGGTTCCCGGCGTGCTCTATGTGCGCGGTGCCAACGTCATGAAAGGATATTACAAAAACGAGGACGCGACAAAGGCGATATTTACCTCCGACGGATGGATGAGCACCGGCGACATCTGCACCCTCGACAACGACGGGTTCCTCTATATTCGCGGACGCGACAAGAACATGATTCTCGGACCCTCGGGACAGAACATCTTCCCTGAGGAAATCGAGGAAAAGCTCAACAACATGCCCTATGTCAGCGAGTCGATAGTTGTCGACGGAGGCGGCGGCAAACTGGTCGCCCTCATCTATCCCGACCTTGAAAACGCCTCGACACAAGGACTCTCCGGCCCGGAAATCGAGCGCATCATGGATGACAATATCGCGCAGCTCAACCGTGACCTCCCCGCCTACTCTCAGGTGCGTCAGGTAAAAATCTACAACGAAGAATTTGAAAAGACCCCCAAACGCTCAATCAAGCGCTATCTATATCAGAACTCCTTCAAAGACTGACCCCAATTTAGAGGGTCTTTAATAACAACCTTTAAATTCAATGCCCGGCTCATCGCTGAACCGGGCATTGTTACTTTTCCAGACAGGCATCACCGTCGATGCCTTAAAAATGTAAATTCTTGAGATTGCAGATTGGTTAAATTATCCTCGCGAGAGGCAGAGGGGGCGAAGTCGCTTCGCCTTTTACTTTTTAGCAGTGGTCCTGCGGCGTGCCGTAGATTTTTTCTTTGACGTGCGCGACTTGGAGGCATAGGATTTACGCTTTGCCTTTGAGGGAGCGTAGTTCTGTGACTTGCCGTAGGTCTTCTTGTCAAATGCGAAAATATCTTTGTGGGGGACTTTGTTTTCAAAGTCGATTATCGCCGCCGGATTGATGGGAATGCCGAGATAGCGGGTCTCGAAATGGAGGTGGGGGCCGGTGCTGCGGCCTGTGTTTCCACCGAGGGCGATAGGCTCGCCTGCACGAACATACTGGTCAGGTTTCACAAGGAAACGGCTGAGGTGGCCATAGACAGTTTCCATTCCGTTTTCGTGGCGGAGGACGACGTAATAACCGTACCCTTTGCGCTCATATCTTGTGAGGCGCACCTTTCCCGAGAATGCGGCGCGGACAGTGTCACCCACTGCGAGATTGAGGTCGATGCCCTTGTGCACACGGCGGAAACGGGGACGGTAGCCATAGCCTGAAGTCACTCGTCCGGGGACAGGGATGTGAAACTCTGACACGTCGATATTTTTGTGGTCAGGTATAACGACGGCGTTTCCATAAGGATTAACGCTCTGGCTGTTCCAGAACTGGGTGAAAACGTCGCTGTCAATCATTGATTCGCGTTCACGGTCGCGCACTTCCTGCATGAGACGGTCATTGTTCTCAAACTTGAAGGGCGAAGTTGTGGGGAGCTGATTGGCGAGGAGGGAGTTATGCTGTTCCTGATGGGATTCAGGAAGTCGGCGCTGAGCTTGCGAGGCTGAAGTGACGGCTGTAATGAGGGTTAATGCTATGGTTAATTTTTTGAACAACTTCATTGTTTAGAGGGTTAAGGCAAGAGATGACTGACAATTATTGGCTGAGGAGCTGGGTTACAATGCTATTTTTCCGATGGACCGTTAATAAATTTCATTGTAACAGGCGTGTAATCAAACAGTTCTTCATCACGGAAGAAACGCTTGATTTCGACTGCGGCATCTTCGGGCGACGAGGAGGCGTGGACTATGTTTTCCTGATTGCTCATCGCGAAATCACCGCGAATTGTTCCGGGGGCAGCCTGACGGCCGTTGGTGGAACCGGTCATGAGACGCACTACATCAATGGCATCAACTCCGCGAAGGCAGAGCACAATAACAGGGGTTGCAGTCATCGAGTCGAGTATCTCGTGAAAAAAGGGACGGTCAACAAGGTGGGCATAATGCTCACGCAGAATCTCTTCGGAGAGTTGCATCATTTTCATGCCCGCGATAATGAGCCCTTTTTGCTCAAAACGCGCCAATACCTGCCCGACGAGATTGCGCCCGACAGCCGACGGCTTGAAAATGACAAGAGTCTGTTCCATGTTTTTAAGATTTTTTCAGTGTTTTATTTTTCTGTGTTCAAATATAGTCATTTTGAACCAATTGAAAAAATCATAACAACCACCAATTTGCCCCCTTGGCGACGATTATAAAAAATCGCACAACCAACAACTTAACAATCAACCACTTAAATCAAAACGCAAAATTAAGCTAAATTTTGTTAGTCATTTTTTGCACAAATCTCAGATGTTAATTTGTGGTTAAAAATTGTATTCAAAAACTTGCGCACATTAACATTTGGCGTGCAACCACATAATTTCCAACCTCTAAAAAGCCATTGGCAGTCTGACAATTAGAACCTATAGAGACATCATCTACAGCCATATCTCTTTTATATTTGCTAATATATGGGATAATGACTAATTTTGCGCAAAACTA
>CAMWRO010000273.1 GCA_947176615.1 uncultured Porphyromonadaceae bacterium | reverse complement strand
GACACCAAAACATCCGGAGTATAAAAAACGGGAGCGGCATAAATTCATAATTTGCCGCTCCTGTTTTTTATATATCAACCACTACTCGTAAATCGACGTGGCCGTCGTGGATTCCGCTTTCTTGGTCGATGACACCAATGATTTCAACCTCTCGACCTGAAGTTCGCCGGAAGGATTGAACCGGTTGCCCGCAAGATAGTTCAAAAGAGAATTTTTCATCGCAACCATCTCGGGTGCGTCAATTTCGGGATTCAGAACATCTATCGAGCAGAATAACAGCTTGCCTTCTCCGCAACGGGCCTCAAAGACATATGCCAGCCTGCGGTTGTTGACGAAATTATCGTTCACGTTGACAATAGGGGTAACAGAGGCGATGCTGTCGAGGTTGCACACACTCGCATTACGGGCGAGTGTCCACCACTGCCAGTCGGTATAGCCGTCATTGGGAAAGAGAGACAACGCAGGATGATGCGCGTCACATTGAATCCCCATAGTCCCGGCTTGTTTCGGGAAGTGGACTGGACTCCAGAACACGGGGAGAAACTTGCTCTCAAGACCATCTATTTCCTGCGGCGACGGAGCAAACAGCACATTCTTTCCGGCCGACAGCGCGCTTAGCGCCTCATCGAGATTCCGGGTGGCGACCACCGCATCATTTCCGGGAATCCCTGACGGTTCAACCTGTGGATATACCCAGATGTTCCATTCATTGGACGCTACCGAGTCAATCGACACCGAAACCTTCAGGCGCGAGGGAGAAACAACCTTGTCAAGCGCCACAGCGAACTTTCCGACCTCGGTTATCTTGCCAACCGGCAGATTCCCGATTTCGATGCTGCCGCCGTCTATAACGCGCTGACCGTCAGAAACACTCCAATGTGCCACACGGTCAACAAGTGTCTCGCCTCCGAAATTGGAAACATCAAGCGCGGCCTCAAATTTTTCAGTGTTGAGATATGTTGCTTTTTCAAAATTCAACAGTGGCACGACCGGGGCGCAGAACTGACGGAACCATTCAGGCGAGACGGCGCCCTTATTGTCCCAAAACGCATCGACAAGACCGACCAATGCCGTGCCCTGTCCGGGGAAATCCTGCAAACCGAGCAACTGGAAACCTGACATTCCCGAGGTCTTCATCGCGCGTTCAATTTCCTCCTTGTAGAGTATTGCTGCGAGATTACATGATGCCACCATCATGTCGTCGGCACGGTCAAGCAGCCCTTTTGATGCAAGATCATCCCTTACCATCTTAAAATTAAGCGGATTCAGCGTTCCGGTATACTTCTCGATTTCCTTTACTGACGGGAAAACCGCATACTGTCCTATTTCATGAGACACGAGCGGGACATTGACACATCCCATCGCGCTGCCATAATCCTTGTTAAAGCACGGACGCTCGCTCTCAAACACGCCCTGACCGCGCACCCATCCGTCATCGGTCCATTGAGTCACGAAAAAGTCATCCTGCGGCTCGGGATGGCCGCCGTGGCCTTTTTCAAACGTAAACGAAGTGGTGGTGTAAAGCCGTCGCGAGTCGCGCGATTTCATATAAGCCACCATCTCATTGAGCCGGTCAAAGTCATGTTGCAGCTCGTTGCCGACACTCAACATGCACAGAGAAGGATGGTTGCCATAATTTCTGACGATGTTATCAAACTCGTCACGGAGAAACTTCTCGACCGACGTGTCATCGCCTATTTTAAGCGACCACACCGGCAACTCGACCTGAAGGTAAAAACCGAGCGAATCAGCGACTTCAAACGCGGCCTCGGGGGGACACCAAGAATGGAAACGAAGGTGGTTCAACCCCCATTTCCGGGCGGTCTCAAATGTCTTCAACCACCCTTTGCGAGTCATGGGCGGGCACCCCGCAAGAGGAAAGACACAACATTCCAGTGTGCCGCGCAGAAACACCGGAACGTGATTTACACGCAAGCCGTCAAGATTGTCTACAGTGCGGATGCCGAAACTCTCGGTAAGCTCACCATCCTTAGACGATACCCTGACCTTGTGTAACACCGGGGAAAACTCGCTCCATCTTTCCATGCCGTTTACCGGCACAGTAACCGAGAGTTGATTTTCGCCCTCATTCAGACGCACTTTGCCCGACCATACTGTATGTCCGTCAACATCTATCTTCAACGGAGATTTTTTGACCGCCTTGCGGCTTTCTATCGATAGGTCAAATCGGAGTGAATCGAGCGCAGGAGCGGTAAAGGCATCAACCGCTCTCACATTTATCTCGGGAACCACTTTCAGTGTCATGTCACCGAGGACACCGTTCCACATCACCTGAGTGTCATTGGTATAGGCATGGGCAAGATTGTTGACCGAAATGTCATACTGCCGTGAATTGTCAATCAGCAATTCAATTTTATGTTCCCCTGCTGCAAGGCCGCCGGGAATCAGATAACGATGAGGGGCGACAAGGCTGAAAAGCGGTGACCCGACCTCGTTGCCATCGATTGTCAACGAGCTTTTCCACATCACCCTTTCCAGTGAAAGTTCAAGCGGTTTTCCCGCCATATCGGCAGGGATTGTCACGACGCGAGTGTATCGCGCAGGGCCGATGAAAGAATAACGTCGTGTCAATCGGCGGAATTTTTCATCGCGTGACAACGAAAGCGTGTCTGCCGGGGTGCCGAGAGATGCGGCATCAGTTGTACCCGGGAGAGAAATGGGGCGATTCATACCATCGCCCAGCTCAACGTTCCATATACCCGAAAGGTCAAGGGAGCGCTCTCCCCTGACCATGACAGGTATTGTGAAAAATGTGAGTATCAGAATCAGAAATCGGTTTATCATAAGTAGCTCTATCAATAATTTTTCAACATAATCTATAACGGCCGGTATCCTTTGCGCTCAAACCGGTAGATGCGCACATCCTTGGAGGGGACATCCACTTTCAGCGCGGCGGGTTTGAACTCTTGTCCGAAGAAAAGTTCCTTGCCTCCGACAAACTTTGAGGGGTCGACTCCGAGACGTGCGAAATCGGGAGTTTTCTGCAACGGTTTCCCTTCAGTGTTATAGTTGATGACAACGTAATAGAAAGCATCGGGGGTGTCAAGGATAAATTCATTGTCGACACTCAGGTCATTCTGAGAATACAGGGTGCCGAAATTATTGAACTTACCCTCAACCGGACGGAACGACTTGCCGAGACGGCACACTTCGGTCAGGTCCTTGTTGCTTGCATATCTCACGGCGCGCTCACGCTCCTCGGGGTAACCGACAACATGGAACGGCTTGCCATACATATCTTTGGTATCCCCTTCGTAGGCGTAGGTGCCGCCGAGCAGGGTCATGCCGGTGATAAGGCCGCAGGTGTAACGGATGCGGGCCTCGTTTTCATCATTGGAACCTTTACCCGAGAAAGGAATCTTGGAGAGACACATGTGGTCAGGGTCGTTGAACGCATACACGCGGTCGAGCCACCACGAGCCGTTGATACAGTTAAGGGTGTACATTGACTGCGGGAGGTCGCCCCAAGCGTCACAACCGATGCGGCGCACATGAGCCTTGGCGGGGAACACGGGGGCGATAGAGAAGTCGAGCATCATGTCTCCGGCAAATTCCTTGATATAGTCCATGCCATAGTTGTAGGCCTGCATACCGGTGGTGATATTGGGGTCATACCAGCTGTCAGCTTCCTGCGAACCGTTGTTCATGAAGTCGATTTTCACAAATTCAAAGCCGAGGTCCTTGAACTTCTGGAACTCGCGACGGTTCCACTCCTTGACCGCGGGATGGGTGGGGTCGAGCGACCAGCCCACGATGTGACGGGGACGGCCTCCGGCCTTGAGAACCATTTCGCCCAGCCGGCCGCCGTTCCACTCGTCGTTACGCTTGATTGCGTCCTCCCCTCCCCAGTAGGAGAAAGGTGTAGTGTAGGC
>CAMWRO010000272.1 GCA_947176615.1 uncultured Porphyromonadaceae bacterium | reverse complement strand
TGAATCGAGGGAGCATAGCTGTAGCTATGTGACCGAGATTCAGGGCAAAAGGCGACCGTGAAAACGGGTGCGACAAAACATTTATTATAAACCGCCTCATGGTTAAATTTTGAAATTAATATCTAAATGAAGTTAGATTATCCTCATGGCAGCCTCTTTCGTTACCTCGTCATTACACATCGGTCACATAGCCACAGCTATGCTCCCTCTGTGTAATAACGAGTTAACTGAAAGATGCTACCACTTTGGGTTAACATTTGTTATTAAACAACCTCTTAAGGTCTCATTGCGGTTATCCGCTCGGCAATTTCTGTCTCAATCTTTTTTATCCACGGTTCAGGAACATTCGCTTTGAGGGCGTATTCTCGGTAATTGGTTACGGTTTCTACGCATTTCTCTATTATGGCGGTCGCTCCTTTGATGTTGAAACGGGCAGCGACCTCTATAATGTCAGCTTGGGTGCAGATGCGGTTGTTGCCGTTAATTGTCATGCTGTGGTTGTTGACATAAAACGGGGCGGAAGTGTCAACTGTAAATGTAAAATCGTAGGTTGGCGAGATGTGCCACGTCCCGGTTTTATCCATGATGAAACTGAAATTTTTGTTGTGATCATCTATGTTGGCGGCAAGGATATTCATAACCATTTGGCAAAACAACAGTTGCATCTCATCTGATAGAATATTTAAGCGCTGTGCGGTTTCAAATAAATCTTCATAGGCCGACGATGTCGGATTCATGGCGGCTAATGACTGCACATGAATTTTTTCATTTTTGTGTCGGTCGAATCTTTCGGTCAGAAAATGCGTTTCATTTCCACATTCCAAAATTCGGCTCGGCATCATTTTCAGACCTGCGGCAGTTGCCATTAGGTAATAACTGTATTCTATCCGTGTGGTCGGCGTGTCGGTGTGCTCGTCAAATTTTATAATCATCGGAATGAAATTCGGGAGCGGCGTGGCTACTTGCCCCGAGTAGCATTCTCCGGTTTGAGGATTGAGGTTTATCACGGCTTTAGGTCTGCGTCCTCCTGCCGAAGTCCCGATTTTAAACAATGACTCTATGGCAAATGTGGGACTGAGGGTGACGTGAAATTTCTTTGCCGCGTCCAGTGCCGTTTGGGCAAACTCTGAGAGTTGTCCGATTCCCACCTTGAACGGAGCTTCCATATTTTCGGCAAGAGACGGCACAAATTCCAATGCGCCCATTCCGCGACGGCCTATATAGGCAAGTCGGTCAAGCGCAGTCATATCTTTTTGACGGATATGCTTTGCTTTAATCCATTCATTGAATACGAGATTTCCCCAAAGATCCGGCATGGAATCGGCGATAAAGGATGGGAGTCCGTTGAAAATCTTGTCCTCGTCGGGATATATAGGTAATCCGTTCCGGGCTGCCACACTGGAGATGGGGGCTCTTAACGGTGCAAGGTCAATGCCGCTTTGGACAAAAGTCGGGTCAAAATAAAAACATATCTGATTTTTGTAACCATGTTTGGTGGCAACAAGCGTACCGACTTTGTGATTCCAAAGTATAACATCAAGTGATTCAATCATTTCCTTTCCTCCTTACTCGTTTTGGGATAAGTTTGTTTATTTCGCGCAGGGCCATTGGCGGAACCGGCAGTTCGGGCAGCACTTCCATCATTCGCCTTTCCATCCCGACGCATCGCAACAATGAAATGAAATTGTTCAGCGTCAGATTGGTATTCTTCCCTTGTTCAAAATGGCTGATAGTCGTATAGCTCACACCCGATTTCTGTGCAAGCTCCCTCTGACTCGTGCGTGTGGCGAGTCGGTATTCCTTGACACGCTTTGCGAGAGTCTGTAGAATATCGTAATTGGACAAGTAGTCGGGGTTGGGTCCGTTCATGATTTAATATATTGCTATTAATCCGCAAATATAAGGATAAATATCCATATATCAAACTATGTTTTGCAAAATTGAGTGTGAAAAACGTGCGGGTTAAGGCATAGAAAAACTGCCGTTAAGGCTTGGCAAAAGCACTTAACGGTAGATTGTGGGATATTGGGGATTCTTATTTTACGATGACTTTTACGGCTTTTGTTCCCGATTTTACGATGTAGAGGCCGGGGGTTGCCGCGATGGTCTGCGGAACGCCGTTGTAGATTTCTGTCCCGTTGAGGCTGTAAACACTTACCCGTCCTTCGGCCGATGCGCCAAACGAGATGAATCCTTTGCCTCCGGTCGCCGACAGGGTTTCGGCTGAAATCTCGTCGATGGCTGAATTGTCAAGATGCAGCACGAGCTTGAAATCGCACGTTCCGACCGATGCGGGGAAATAGCGCTCGACTGTTCCGTAGGAAACCGGGTCGGTCCACATGGCTACCGTGAACAGCGGCGTGGCTGTATTGGTCGGGTTGGTCGCGTCGAAGTCTTCGGCCGGGGTCGGTTTCACTGTAAAGGTGTCACCGTCGTTGACGAGAAAATAGTCGGGATTTATATCTTCTCCGTCGGAACTCTGCCACCATGCTGCCGATGACGGATAGAGCGGCGTTTCATATTCATAGATGCCGTCCATCGGGTATATTCCCGAGTTTTCCATCAGGTAGGAGTCGACGTAGGCTTTTGAGCGGTCGATAGCATTGATGCGCATGTAGTCGCTTTCCTCCATGTAATAGAATCCATAGGCCCATGTTTCGTTCAGCGGGATGATTTCTTCACACAATTGCTTGTAGGGGTGGACGAGACGGTAATATCCCGAAATCTGTTCTGATTCTTCGAGGACGACAGTCGTGGTATAGGCATCCATGCCGAAAGTCTCGCTGAAAGAGGCTCCGTATTGTTGTTCAAAGAAGGTTTTGAAGAAACAATCGGTGTATTCGGCGGTTCCTGCCGGCTTGAATGTCATATCTTCGATTGATATGTCACCGAAATCAACGGCGGCGGCAGTCGCGACTGATGAAAAAACTAAAAACAAAGATGCAAATCGGTTGGTAAAAATCTTCATAAGCATAATAGTTTTGGTTATTTTGTCTGCAAAAGTATTTAAAAAATTGCAAAATGCCAAATAATGCTCTGTGCGTAAAAATAAAAAGCGCGCAGAACCGGTTGAAATGCGGTTCTGCGCGTGTGTGGTTGTCGAGGGAGCCGTTTTTTAGAAAGCGGTTACGATTCCCATGAACGATTCAGCGTCGAGAGCTGCGCCACCGATGAGGCCGCCGTCAACGTCGGGTTTTGCAAAGAGAGCCTTGGCGTTGCCGGGCTTGCAGCTGCCGCCGTAGAGAATCGAAGTGTTCTCGGCAACTTCCTTGCCATACTTGTCTTCGATAGTCTTGCGGATGAAGGCGTGGATTTCCTGAGCCTGATCGTCGGTAGCGGTCTTGCCGGTGCCGATGGCCCATACGGGCTCGTAGGCGAGGATGAGCTTGCTGAAGTCTTCAGCCGAAAGGTTAAAGAGGGCGTCTTCAATCTGAGCCTTTACCACGTCGAAGTAAGTGCCGTTTTCGCGCTGCTCCAGAACTTCGCCGATGCAGAAGATGGGAGTCAGGTTGTTGTCAAGGGCGAGACGCACTTTCTCCTTGAGGGTCTCGGCGGTTTCGCCGTAGTACTGGCGGCGTTCCGAGTGACCGAGGATTACATATTGAGCGCCGGTCGATGCTACCATGGGAGCCGAAACTTCGCCGGTGTAGGCACCGCTGCGGTGGTCAGCGCAGTTTTCCGCACCGAGGCCGAGCTTCTTGGTGTCGATAACGTTGTTGACGGGGAAAAGGTGGGTGAAGGGAACGCAGATGATGACATCACACTTGGGTTCAACGGTTTTCAGTGCGTTGTTCACTTCTTCGGCGAGCTTTACGCCTTCGGGCAGCGTGGTGTTCATTTTCCAGTTGCCTGCAACAATATTTTTTCTCATTGTTATATAATGTATATATTGTTGTTGTTTTTTTATTCCGACAAAATTACAAATTCTTTGTGACATAGCCAAGCCGAGTATCGGGCCTTGG
>CAMWRO010000271.1 GCA_947176615.1 uncultured Porphyromonadaceae bacterium | reverse complement strand
TAAATAAAAATCGTTATATTTGCAATAATATAACTCTCCTTATGATGAAACGGATATTATTATTAATGGTATTGCTGTTCCCGTGTCTGTGTCGCGGGGAGGTGGCTGATGTGGAAACCGGGAATGGCGTGAATGTCAAATGGGGTGTGGCCGGGGCGGTCAACGTGAATATCCCCGGCGACTGGACTACGACCGATACCGGGCAGGAGATAAACCTGTCCTATGGCGGAGCAATAGGCGGTGTCTGCAACGTGGGGTGGAAATCCGGCTGGTTTGTCGAGCCGGGAGTGATGATCGGCTATGACAATATAAAGCTCGGACTGATGCCCGAAGGGAAAACCGCTCTGAGACGATGGAATCTGTCAGGACTCGTGACGGCGGGACATCGGTTCAGTATCGCCGGCAGTCTCCACCTCTCCCCTCTCATGGCCGCCGAGGTGGCCTGTTATTTCTCAACATCCTCGACCACACGCACCCCCGAGCCGATTGACTGGCGACCTGTGAACGCATCCTGCGGAATCGGTGTCGGGCTGAGCGATAGAAACATGGCCATAGACATCATCGGGTATTTCGGACTGGTGAAGATGTCGCCGCGACAAGACATTATGTCCCATTGCAAGTCGCTCTACTCAAATAAAGTCGTTGTCTCCTACCGTTATTACTTTATCGCCCTCTAAATTTAATATTGGAATCATGTCGGAACAGGAAGAAATAATGTGCAGACGCATTTTGCAGGGTATCAGGAAGGCTCAGAGGCTGATGCTTGAGCGCAAGGCGAAACTGGGCGAGTCGGTGGTGTATGCCGATGCCGACGGCAACCCGTATGTCATCACTGCCGAGGAGGCTCTGAGGCAGCTTGACCGTAAAGACGGCGCGAGACCGTGACGCGGTTCCGCGTGGTTCCCGCGTGACGCGGGTGATTCGGCTCTAAAATAATTTAAACCTTTCGCGATTATATCGCAAAAACACGATTCTGTCGATTATAGACCTGTTTGTGCTATTTTAAGTTTAAACCTTTGTCTAACTTTGTGGTCACATTTAGCGTATCAACTTTTCACATATAAAACTTAGAGACAAATAAGGTAAAAGAATCACGTTTTAGAGTTATGAAGTCATTTTCATTGAGAATCTTGTTTCTTGCGATGGCGGTGTTGACGGGGGCCTCGGTGGTCGCGGTCAATATTACCGGATATGTCAAGGACAAGTCGGGCGAACCGCTCATCGAGGCGGCTGTGCGACTCCTGAAGGAGCGCGACAGTGCTTTTGTGGCGGGAACGACCGCTAATATTGACGGTAAGTTTACGCTCCAAGGAGTGTCGGCCGGCAAGTATATCCTTGAGACATCCTATGTCGGTTACACGTCGGTTAAACAGCCTGTCACGGTGGGCAAGTCGCGTGTCGACGTGGGCACAATCGAGATGAACGAGGCCACCAACGTCCTCAAGGAGGTCAGCGTCGTGGCTGTCAAGACACCTATAAAGGTAATGGAGGACACTGTGGAATATAACGCCGACTCTTACCACACGCAGCCTAATGCCGTGGTCGAAGACCTGCTGAAACGCCTCCCGGGTGTCGAAGTGGGCACCGACGGCTCTATTACCGCCAACGGCAAAACTGTCTCCAAGATTCTCATCGACGGCAAGGAGTTTTTCAGCGACGACCCGCAGGTGGCGTCCAAGAACCTCCCGGCCAACATGGTCGACAAGCTTCAGGTGGTCGACCGCAAGAGCGACATGGCGCGCCTGACAGGCGTTGACGACGGCGAGGACGAGACTGTCATCAACCTCACCTTCAAGAAAAACATGAATCAAGGATGGTTTGGCACCGCTGAGGGCGGCTATGGCACCGATGACCGCTACATGGGGTCGTTCAACGTCAACCGTTTCTGGAACGGCAATCAGATTACCCTGCTCGGAAACTTCAACAATATCAACCAGATAGGGTTTACTGACAGCAACGGCAACCGTTTCCGTCGTTTCGGCGGCAACAACGGCATCACTGACTCCCGCGCCCTCGGTCTGAACTTCAACGTCGGGAAAGACGAGATAATCCGTGTGGGCGGCGACATCATGTGGAGCAACACCGACGCGACATCCATCACCCGTCAGGAGCGCGAATACCTCTTTGAGGACCACTCGACCTACTCCAAAATCAATAAGCAGACCCGCGACCGGGGCAACAACCTGCGTGCTGACTTCCGCGTATTGTGGAAACCCGACTCGTTCAACACTCTTGAATTCCGACCCAATTTCTCGGCCAACTTCAACAAGTCAAACGACACAGAGCTGACATCCTATTTCAACTCGGCGATGAACAAGGTCAGCGACAACACCGCCGACGCCAACAGCAAGGGCGATTCCTATGAATTTGGCGCGCGACTCATCTACTCCCACAGCTTCAAGCGTCACCGCGGCCGCTCATTTTCGATTTCAGGGCAATACCGCTACTCCAACGTCAAGGAGACCTCCAAGTCAATCAACGACTTCGTGCGCTACATCCTTGAGGAGGACCCTGACAACACCGAGGACACCTCGGAGCTGCTCAACCAGTACACCGACAACCACACATGGAGCAATCAGGTAATGGGACAGTTCACATGGACCGAGCCGCTCGGCGATGCCGCCAAGGGTAACTTCCTGACATTCAGCTATCGCATGAACTACCGCTGGAACAATGCCGACAAGCTCGTCTATAACATCCCCGATGATTATGAGCTCGATATATTCCCCCCGGTGGGCGAGCAGCCTGACTTGGACTATTCCAACCGCTACCGCAACAACTATTTCAACCAGAACATCCGTCTCGGATACAAGAAAGTCAGCTCCAAGGCCAACTTTGAGGTAGGTATGGCACTCGTGCCGCAGATGTCCAAGTCGATTTATCTCGACAACGCCGACAAGAATATCGACCGCTGGGTGTGGAACTACTCCCCTTTCCTGCGCTACCGCTACAAGTTCTCCAAGCGCAGCTCGATTCACCTCAACTACCGCGGTATGTCCTCACAACCCTCGATGGCACAGTTGCAGCCGGTTCTCGACATCTCCAACCCCACCAATCAGATTCAGGGTAACCCCAACCTCGACCCGAGTTTCAACCACAACATGATGATCCGTTTTCAGGACTTCAACATGGAGTCACAGCGTTCAATCATGCTCATGGGTGACTTCCAGTTCACGCAGAACGCTATTGTGTCAAAGACCACGATGAAGGACGACGGTACGCGCCTGACCGAGTATGCCAACGTCAACGGCCAGTGGAACGGCCGCGTGATGAACATGTTCTCAATGCCGCTGCGCAACAAGTCGTGGAGCATCTCCAACCATGTCTTTGTCAACGCCATGCACAACGTGGGTTTCAACAACGGAATGCGCAACACCTCGTTCTCCTTCTCGGTGCGCGAGAGTCCCGGCATCACCTTCCGTCCCGACAATTTCGAGTTTGAACTGAGGCCGATGTATTCGTTGCAGACAACCCGCAACAGCCTTCAGTCAACCACCAATCAGACTGTCCACAACTATGGCGGCCGCTTTGACGGCACCTATTATACCCCGTGGGGCCTGACCATTCAGACCGACATCAACTACTCGGCCACCGAGGGTTATGCCGCCGGTTACAACACCCGCACATGGATGTGGAACGCTACAATCTCCCAGCAGTTCCTCCGCAGCAAGGCTCTGACACTCGCTGTCAAGGTCTATGACCTGCTTAACCAGCGCAACAACATTCGCCGCAACATCACGGCCAACTATATTGACGACATCGAGTATAACTCGCTGACCCGCTACTTTATGGTGACCCTCTCCTACCGTTTCAACACCTTCGGCAAGGGCAACGAGCCTCAGGGCGGCAACATGATGCGCGGCGGCGGTCCCGGCGGACACGGCGGTCCCCCTCCCGGCGGCGGCCCGAGATGAAAACGAATAACAGATAAAAAATAATAAATAAAAAATAAAAAATAAAAAATAACAGATA
>CAMWRO010000270.1 GCA_947176615.1 uncultured Porphyromonadaceae bacterium | reverse complement strand
CATTCCGCTCCGCTCCATACGGGGTTTAACACAATATCGCCCTGCGGGCTCAGTTGCAATCTCGTTAAGTAAACTGCATTGTATCGCGCCCCTAAACCCAACATTTTTATCTGAATAAAAAATTAGGAGTGTCGAAACGCCATCGCGGCGGCTCGACACTCCCGGTCTCTACAAACCATTAATTTAGAGATATTGTATTGTCTTGTATTGTGTATGAATTATTGTATCAAGTTTAGAATCACCGGCAACGGTGCGTCTTTCAGCGCGACGGTGCCTGCGGGGTCGATGAGGTAAAACGACGGGGTTGCACCGATGTTATAGAGATTGTCGCGGTCAATGCGTTTGGCGGCATCGATACCCACTGTCCACCCCTCGGGAAGGGTTGCGGCATGGCTCGACCACATCGCGCGGTCATCCCCGATGTAGATGGCGAGAATCTTCAGCGAGCCGTCGGCGACAGCCTGGGTGAGAGGGGTCGAAGCGGCAAGTCGCTTTTCGGCAGCAAGGCAGTTTTCGCAGTCAGGCTCGTAGAACATGAGCAGCACCGGGGTGCCGCGCAAGTCGCTGAGGCGCACCCATGAGCCGTCGCGCGACTCAAATTCAAAGTCGGCGGCCTCGCTTCCGCGGCGGTTCTTCATTATGTCGGCACGTCGCTCGGCGGCGACTTCGGGATAGTAGCCGTTGGACTCGGCCCAGTCGACGAAAGTCAGAAACAGCTCCTCGTTGTGCATGGGTGACTCGGTGTCGTAGAGGTAGCGCACAGCCACGTCATAGAGGAAGTCGAGGCGGTCCTCACCCGCAAGTCGCGCTGCCGATAGCAGTGACCCTATGGCCTCGTCACGGCCGGCCGGGGTGGCGTAGGGGAGAACCGTTACATAGTTGACAAAATTCTGCTCCATGAAAGCCGAGTCGAGGGCTTGCGCGGCATCGCCCCATTTCATCTCGTCCCAGAAGTGCAGGGCCATGAAGTCGGCCCGCTCCTCGGGAGATGCGAGATTGTCGGGTAGCGCGGGAACGGGCAGGTCGGCCGCGGGAGCGGTCGTTGCAACAGTTGTCTCCATGCCCGCCTCCGAGCTGCCGGGAGCGGCTTTGCGGGAATTGCCACATGCGGCGGCCACGCCCGCAGCTATTAATATGAAAATTACCTTTCTCATCGATTAATCAACGTCTCTGACACAGCGGACATGAGGATTGCCCTTTATAGTGCCGTAGGGTTGTTGCGTCGTAGTCGGTTGACTGGTGATGCACATTATTTTATAGTTGCCTACGTTTAAGCCGGAGATATTATCCAATGCTTCTCCATCAGTGTTATAGTGAGAGAATGTTGCCGATGGGGTAAATCCATAGTATGTCGGATATATACCGAGCGAGTACAGTATGGAAATCTCTTTTTGATTGGGAATGCGCCAGCCATATCCGTTAGTGGCGCTGTTAAGATTTGCGCATGGATTACCTTCTCTAAGCCATCTTGCCCAATCGCTGTTGTAGGCGTTGTAGCCACTGAGATTGTTAAAGTACTGAACATCGCTATACTGGAATGCTTTATAGCATCGGTTGTAATCCTGATTGGCAATATCGTGGGGAGGAATGGTCGTGAGTTTTTCCTGCCTGATCGAGGATGGATCATAATAAGTCATTTCGATGACATTGGTTGTCCCGCTGCGTCGTTGATAAGCCGGGTCAACTTTGCCATTCTTGGACAGGGTCGTCATGTCGGTTCCCAAGTTTCTGACGCATCGGATATTCCAAGGCTCTTGATTGTATTGGTTCCATCCGCATGTAGAAGTTCCCTCCATCGCCCAGAGAATACAGTTGCCGGAGCTGTTTGAGCCAAAAAACAACAACGAGCTTACATAGCCATTATCGTTTTTTCCGGTAGGATACGGGAGCCGGGGATGATTGTCATAATCCATGATGGGTGTAGATAGTGAGCGGCGGCCTAAAATCATTCGGATATAGACATTGACCGTGGGAACATACCACCTGATTTCATTGATGTCAATCTTACCGTCGCCGTCAAGGTCGCGGTTGCGATTCATGCAGGCATTTGTCGCATCTATGAATTTAGGACCGGATGACTGGTCGGGGTCATAGTCGGTTTTAGTCCCGTTGATTCCTATCAGGGCAGGGAGAGGGAGAGGGTTGTTTTTGTCAAAGGCAGCCTGTGTGACTCCCTGATTGTTTATGGCATTAACCGTCTGGGACACTGACAGGTTCACATACCGGTCACCCCATTCATAGGTGTCGTCTTTCCATGAAGATTCATTCCAATAGTTGGATTGAGCATTGACAATGAAAGCTGCGGTATTGAAGCGACCGTTGTCCTCACTGGAGCCATAGATGAAGTTTCGACGCAGGTTCAGGCCGAAACTTTCGTTGTCGTGTTCCATGCCGAGGGCGGTTGTGGTTTCGGCCGATGCGGTGTTGTAGTAGGTCTGAATCGACTTTTGGGAGAAGGCATACTTTGACTTGAAGTGGATGCTCTCGCCGTCAGACGACTGTGCCTCCTCGACGCGAATCCACACTTGGCGGTCAGGCTTGTTGACATACTCTTTCCACGCCGTGCTGCCGTTTTCGTTTCCGTCGGTTGCATCCTCATAGACATATTCGTTGAAAAACACGGTGTAATAACCGGCTTTTATGGTTCCGGCTTTGACTCCGGCCTTGAACGTGTCAAGAGTATAGGTGATTTTGCCGTCGGCGGTATATCCTTGCGGCTTGTATTCGCTTAGAACATCGGCGCCGGTGGTAGAGCGGATTTCCACCCAGTCGAGATATTTGCGGTCGGCTGACCTTGGGGCGGGAACACTCGTCTCATTGGTGCTGTCGATGTCAATCCGGGCACCGTTGCCGTCAAAGCAGCGAATCATATACTCAAACCGGTTCAGGTCAGTCTCGGAAAGATAGATGTTATAGACTCCGTAGTGAGCGTCAAGCTCGACAAATCTGTCGGTCACGTCAGATATAATGCCTTCGGCTCCCGGGGAGTTTTCCCGGTCGCTGTGGGCCTCGACATAGATGTCGTTGATATTGTTGACGGTCACGTTGTAGGTGTATTTTGTGTTGCGGCGGCAGTTGAAGTCACGCGACTTGTCAGGGTCGTTGCCCTCGCAGTAGCCGAGGTGGACGGTGTAGATGCCATCGACGATTCTGACCTGACCGTCGGCGAGTCTGTTGCCATTTTCATCAACGGTCATGGCCATGCGGATTCGCAATTCCACAAATGTGGCGTTATTGTTAGGGTCGTCGGTCGATGCGGCTGTCGGGACGAGCGACTTGTAGAGGCCGGTATTGGTTTTGTCAGCATCATTTTTGAATTCCACCTCGCGGTCGGCGTAGGTGGTGACATGGCCGAGTCCCGTGCGCTTGTTTTCGAGCTGCCACCAGTCAAACTGCCATGATTTCCTGCCGTCGGCAGCGGTGACAGTCGAGGTGATATTGGTGGGGATGGTGTGCTGATAGGATCCGCCGGCACCGACAGTGCGGATGTCGCCCGCGTTGGGGGTCTCGCGCTCGGTTTCGGCCACCCATGACTGGTTGGGGACATTGTAGACGCTCCAGCTTTCGATTTCAAAGCTGCTTATATTGGCAGTGTTGTAGGTCACGTTGAATTTCACCTGCGAGATGAGTCGGCGCAGGTGGATTGCGCCGGTTCCGATGACTCCGGTCTTGGGAACCGCTACCGGCTCGATGGCACGGTAGTCGCCGTCGGTATGGGAGGAGAGGAAATAGCCGCTCATCAGCACGGCGTTGACCGGCACGTCGGGGTGGATGTCGCCTTCAGCATCAAACATGGTCGACATTCCGATAAATTTCTTCCAAGTGTCGGCGGCATCGAGCGCGGTGGCAAAATCGACCTTGTTATTGTCGCTGTCAATGACTTGACGCCCTTCGTAGTTGGCCACGGCGACGATGTAGCTGTTGCCGCTCATGGCCTTGATGTCGGCAATAATCTGATTCTGATGCTCGGTGACAATAGTGGCGGGGCGGATGACGGTTGATCCGGTGCGTTCACCCGAGGCGACATTATAG
>CAMWRO010000269.1 GCA_947176615.1 uncultured Porphyromonadaceae bacterium | reverse complement strand
GCTCCCATAGGCATCCTGCGCAGCGACTCGGGGTTGATGACATAGACGGCGCCGTTGTACTGCCATGCCGCGGGGGCGTCCTGCCGCCGGGTGTAGAGGCCGTCGCCCTTGGCGACATGCAGAAACCTGTCGCCGGGTGAGGTCTCGAAGCAGTCATAGTAGGGGTTGCAGGCGGCCGGAGTCACGCTGACCACCATGTCGATTCCGGGGGTGTATAACGCTGTGGCGCCGAGCACGTCGGCAGCAGTGCGGAACGGCGAGGTGGGTTGCAGCAGCACGACGTTGTCATATCCGATTCCCTGCGCGTCGGCCCAGTCCATCGCGTCGAGGATTACCTCTCGCGACCCTGCCGTGTCGGTCGCCAGAGCGGCCGGGCGGCGGTAGGGGACGGGGAGTCCGAGGCTTTCGGCCGTCGCGGCAATCTCGTCATCGTCGGTCGAAAGGATGATGCGGGCCGCGTCGGCACCGGCACCGGTTGCCGCGTCAATAGCATAGGCAATCAGAGGCCGGCCGTTGAGCGGCTTTATGTTTTTGCGCGGAATGCCCTTGCTCCCTCCGCGGGCAGGAATGACAAACAGTGATTTATACATATATTTATAATAATAAGGGTGAGGGGTGAATGGGTGAAGGGTGAAAGATGAGGATAATACCGTTTTTATCTTTTATCTTCACTCAGGCAAAGCCTGAATTCCACTGTTCACTTTATTCACTCCGGATTGCTACGTCGTGGGGACAAAAATACGAAAAAAACGTTACTTTTCCGCTACCCGGGAGGTATTTTTGCGCTTGTCGGCCATTATGTATACCGCGCTGAAGATGCCGAGCATGATGGTCATGAGCGTCTGGAATCCCCACACCACGACCGAATAGGCCGCACCCTCGGGTTGCGCGACGCCGTAGAGTGACAGTGCGAAGATGACCGCTATGTTCCACGGTCCGAGTCCGCCGTTGGAGGGAATGCCCATGCTGAACGACCCGAAAACAAACACTACCAGCCCCGGAATCAGTCCCGCGCAGGAACCGGGGGCGTGTATCAGCTCCCTCGTGAAAGGAAAGGCGTAGAGGCAGGCATATGTCTCAAAGAAGTAGCATATCCATATTCCGGCAGTCAAAACGACATAGGTCCCGATGCCTTTCATGGTGAACATGACCTTGAATCCGTCCCACATCTGAGCGAGGCTGCCCTCGACGGCCCTGACGTAGCGGAACCGCTTGCCGAAGTGGCCTGTGAGCCATAGGATGCTGACGATGGCAATGACGGCAAGCCATAAACGCGGGTCGTCGGTTATGCGGGTGACATCCCGGCCTATCGCATAATGGGTCATGAACTTGTCAAGGGCAGGACGTGCCACCGCAAAGGCCGCTCCCGCGAGCATGAGGATTACCACCGCGTCGCTGCCCCGGTCGCCGATGTCGGTGCCGATGACTGTCGACAGCGGCACCTTCTCCCGCCGGGCGACAAACACGCACCTCCACCCCTCGCCGAGCCACGGAAAGATGAGGTTGAGCGCATAGGCCCCGAATATCGAGACGCTTTCCAGCATCGGCGACATGCGCGGCACCCCGGCGGCGCGCAGCTGTATGCCCCAGCGGATGCCGCGGATTGAGAACGACAGCATCGTCAGGAACATCATCACTGCTATATAGCGGAAATCGCACCCCTGACGGATGATGCCGATGACCTGATGGATGTTTACTTTCTGAAACAGCCACACGATGAGTCCGGCCGATACCGCCACAGGCACGACATAACGGACAGCCGCGAAGATCCTGCGTTTCAGGTCGCGGCCCGGAGGTTTCGTGGTTGTGGGTGGTGAAACGTGCATGGGTGCGTTATAAAATCGATGGTTAGTCCATGATTTTATAACGCACCCATGCGTTTTTTTGTTTTGGGTCGCCTCAGAGAGGGGAAACCGTCACTCCTTCACAGGCATTTTTTCGATGCGTCGCTCGTGGCGGCCGCCGTCAAAGGGGGTCGAGAGGAATGTCTCGACAATGTTGATTGCGGTAACGTTGTCGATGAAACGGGCCGGCAGCACGAGCACGTTGGCGTTGTTGTGTCGGCGCGCAAGCTCGGCCAGCTCGACATTCCAGCAGATGGCAGCGCGGATTTCCTGATGCTTGTTCAGTGTCATACCGATACCGTTGCCCGAGCCACACAGCGCGATGCCGGGATAACATTCGCCGGCCTCGACAGCACTGGCGCAGGGGTGGGCAAAATCGGCATAGTCGCAACTCTCGGCCGAATCAGTGCCGAAGTCGGTCCACTTGATGTCTTTAGAGCCGAGGTATCCCTCGATTACGTTTTTCATTTCATAACCCGCGTGGTCGCTGCAGAACCCGACGGGAAGACCTTCTTTTAAAATAGTCATGGTTGCAATGATGAAGATGATGAAGATAATGATGCGCGGGAGCGCGAAAATATGTGCAAATATACAACATCTGCCGCCAACGGCAATTCTTTTTTTGATTTTTATTGCAGTGCATGGCGATTCTTGAAAATTAATTGCGGTGAAACGTCTGAACCGCTTGCTTATTTGGTTGAAAATTACTACCTTTGCAGTCCGATTATGTCCAAATTAATAAACCCGACGGCCTCACTGCGTAGCTTTTGGCCGAGTTGCGCTGTGTTGAAGTCAACAGTAACTATCTATTAATTAAACATCTAACGTGGATACTTTAAGCTACAAGACCCTCACCCTCAATCCTTCGCAGGTTGAGCGCAAGTGGGTAATTATCGATGCCACCGACCAAGTGCTCGGTCGTCTTTGCTCTCAGGTTGCAAAAATCCTGCGCGGCAAGAACAAGCCCCAATTCTCACCCAACATGGAATGTGGCGACAACGTCATCATCATCAACGCCGACAAGGTGAAACTGACCGGCAAAAAGTGGACTGACCACGAATATCTGTCCTATACCGGCTATCCCGGCGGCCAGCGTGTCACCACTCCCGAGCTTCTCATGAAGAAGTCGTTCAACAAGCACATCAAGCCCGGCTACCACCCCTTGTTCATCAAGGTTATGAAAGGCATGCTTCCCAAGAACCGCCTCGGCCGTCGCCTGATTGAAAACATGCATGTGTACAATGGTCCCGACCATCCCCATGCAGCACAAAACCCCGTTGTCCTCGATATTAACAATATAAAATAATTGAAGCATGGAATCAGTTAATGCAGTTGGCCGCCGTAAAGCTGCCGTGGCCCGTGTAATCCTCAAGGAAGGCAATGGCGCAATCACCATCAACAAGCGCGCCTTGGACGTTTACTTCCCCTCGTCCATCCTTCAATATATCGTAAAGCAGCCCCTCGCAACTCTTGACGCTGTAGAGAAATATGACATCCATGTCAATCTCAACGGCGGTGGCTACAAAGGTCAGGCCGAGGCTCTCCGTCTCGCAATCGCCCGCGCCCTCGTCAAGGTTAACCCCGAGGACAAGCCCGCACTCCGCGCCGAAGGCTTCATGACCCGCGACCCCCGCGCTGTCGAGCGTAAGAAACCCGGTCGTCCCAAGGCACGCAAGCGCTTCCAGTTCTCCAAGCGTTAATATATTTCTCGCGTTTTGTCGGGCGGTTCTTTTCCGCCCTGCCGAAACCGGGATGTGTTTAGTATCTAAATCATCGAGATGGACACGTTCCCTACTCCCTGATTGTATTTTTCAAAGAACGTAAACAACCACAGAAAAAAAAACATGTCAACTCCAACATTTGACCAACTCCTCGAAGCAGGCTGCCATTTCGGCCACATGAAAAGAAAATGGAATCCTGCAATGGCTCCTTATATCTTCATGGAGCGCAATGGTATCCACATTATCGACCTCTACAAGACTGCCGCCAAGCTCGACGAGGCTGCAGCCGCTCTGCGCAATATCGCCAAAGGTGGCAAGAAAATCCTTTTCGTAGCTACCAAGAAGCAGGCCAAGGAGATTATCGCCAACAAGGCCCAGTCAGTTAACATGCCCTACGTTGTAGAACGCTGGCCCGGCGGTATGCTTACCAACTTCCCCACCATCCGCAAGGCTGTCAAGAAGATGGC
>CAMWRO010000268.1 GCA_947176615.1 uncultured Porphyromonadaceae bacterium | reverse complement strand
GAGGGAGACTGTGAAACGTGCCGAAGTGGGGAAACGTGCCCCTTGGCTTCCAACATGGTTAATCATCACCGGGGTCAGCGAATCGGGATAGGCTGTTGTCTGCACGGCGGGATATGGCATCCCCGAGCCCTCACATTCTGAACCTGAGTATCTTGTCGAAGTGGGGTCGGCTGCTGTCGCGCCGATCAGGCACATCAGGGCGGCGAGAGAAAATAAAATTCGTTTCATTTTTACAGTTTTGACGTTTTTGCGCGTTTTATACCTATATTATATATTATAACGCAAAATCGAGGTCAAAAGTAGAAAAAGATGAGCGAAAAACAAAATATTGAAGAATTAATATCGCAAAACCGTCTCGATGAGGCACTTGTCGAGCTTGACCGCATGTTGCTGTCGCAGCCTGCCGATGCCGGTCTTCTGTTTATGCGCGGCAAACTGAAATGGCGGCTCGGAGACCGGTCGGGCGCAACGGGCGATTATGCCGCAGCTGCCCGCATTGACCCTTCGAGTCCCGCCGTCGCCGCCTTGGAGCATGCCCGGGACATTGAGAATTTTTATAATCACGATCTTTATAATCCCTGAGCCGCGAAAAGGCTCGGGTAGGCCGAGGGGCTTACGACTCTTTCAGGTTTAATGGCTGGTGACAGCATCAGCGAGAACTGCTGCTGCCATCCTTGGGAACGGTTGCGCAGTTTCAGCGTAACGAGGCCCGATATGCCTGATGCGAGTGAGCGGATCGATTTGAAAACGTCGGCTATCGATGTCATTCCCATGAGCTGGGAGGAGATTGTGGCTACGCCTGCCCCGCTGACGGTGGCGTATAGAAGGTCGGTGGAATTTATCGTTGCCATAATTTACAAATATTAAATTGATTACAGTGCAAAGTTACGGGGATATGTGGGCGATTAATTTGCTCATGTGTGTTAAATGGGATTAATATTGAATGTTTGGCTTGAATATTTGATACCGGTAAAAAGGTAGACAGAATGGTAATTTAGGTGGATAGGGATGATTATGTTGTGGAAAATGATTAAATTTGTAATCTATTGATAGAAAACTGATAGAAAACCATGCAACACATTGATTTAATATGAAATTCAAAACATTATTGCTACCGTTACTGGCCGCCGGTGTTGTGGCCGGAGCCGAGGCTCGTGATGTCGAGACCATCGTGTATGCCTTACCCGACGGAAATTCGGGACTGCGTCTCGCATGGCGCGCCGATTCCGCTTCGCAGTGGACCCCGCTGGGACATGATTTTGTCAGAAACGATTTCGGCCCGTGGGGGTCGCACAAGAAAATGTTTTCCCCGAAACTGTTTCTCAACGGTGCCGACGGCCGCTGGACGGCAGTCTGGGACGCCACCGGCAAGGGGGATGCGTTTGCGCTGACTTCGACCGAGGACTTCGCCGCTTGGACGCCGCAGCGGTATTTTGCCGCCGAGGTCGACCTGCCCCGCGACATGTATTCGGTCAACACCCTTGTTGCCGACTCGGCCACAATCGAGGGACAGCGCGTCGGGGGATATGTTCAGACGATGCCGATGGAACTGATTGACAAGCTGAACGCCTTTGTCGCCTCGCGGCGCGAGCTCGCCGCTCTTTACGGTGAGCAGGCCAAGGATGATGCCGAGCGGTTTGCCGGACTCGTGTCGCCGGTTGTGACTGTGACACCGCGTCCCGGCGAGGCCAAGCCGATTTCTGACAAGCTGATAGGTATTTTCTTTGAAGATATAAACTATGGTGCCGACGGCGGTCTCTATGCCGAGCTTGTGCAGAACCGCGACTTTGAATACATGCCGTCAGACCGTAGCGGTGATGAGAACTGGAACAGTAAGACCGCATGGTCGACCGAGGGCGCGGGACGGTTTGACATCAAGACCGATGACCCGATTCACCCCAACAACCCGCATTACGCATCGTTGACAGCCACATCGGGCGACTTTGCGCTTGTCAATGACGGGTATGACCGCATCCCCGTCAAGAAAGGGGAGACCTACAAATTCTCGATGAAAGCCCGCTCGGGCAAGACTGTTAACGCGACAGTGAGCCTCGTCGGCGGCAGCGGGAAAGTGCTTGCAAGCAAGAAGGTCAGAATCAACGGCGGTAACGTTTGGGGCGACTGCAAAGTGTCGCTCAAACCCTCGTCGACCGACGACAACGCCACGCTCCGCGTCTCGATTCCCGCAGGGACGAGTGCTGATTTGGACATGGTGTCGCTTTTCCCCGCCAAGACATTCAAAGGTCGTGAAAACGGTCTGCGCGCCGACCTCGCACAGACGCTCGCCGACCTGAAACCCCGTTTTGTCCGTTTCCCCGGCGGATGTGTGGCCCACGGCGACGGCATTGACAATATCTATGACTGGAAAGGCTCGATAGGGCCGCTCGAAGCCCGCAAGCCTCTGCGCAACCTGTGGGGGTATCATCAGACCCGCGGTCTCGGCTATCATGAATATTTCCTGTTCTGCGAAGATCTCGGAGCCGAGCCGCTCCCGGTTCTTGCAGCGGGAGTGCCTTGTCAGAACTCGGGTAGTGCAGCCCATCATTCGACCTGTGCCATCAACACCCTCGGACAGCAGAACGGCGTCCCGATGGAGGAGATGAAAGACTACATTCAGGACGTGCTCGACCTGATCGAGTATGCCAACGGCGACGTCTCAACCGAGTGGGGCGCGCGCCGTGCCGCAGCAGGGCATCGCGCGCCGTTCAACCTCAAGTATGTCGGTATCGGCAACGAGGATATGATTACCGAGGTGTTTGAGCAGCGATTCAAGATGATATATGACGCAGTGCGCGAGGCTTATCCCGAGATTACTGTAGTGGGCACAGTGGGCCCGTTCTATGAAGGGGCCGACTATGACGCGGGATGGGAACTCGCCCGTCGCCTTGATGTCCCGATGGTCGACGAGCATTATTATGTCGCCCCCGGATGGCTCATCTACAATCAGGATTATTATGACAAATATCCCCGCGGCGGCACAAAGGTATATCTCGGCGAATATGCCTCGCACCTTCCCGGCCGCCCGAGCAACATTGAAACAGCTCTGAGCGACGCTCTCTATCTGACTGCCGTCGAGCGCAACGGCGATGTTGTCGAGATGACATCCTACGCCCCGCTGCTGGCCAAGAAAGACCACACCCAGTGGACCCCCGACCTGATTTACTTTGACAACACATCGGTCAATCCGACTGTGGAATATCATGTGCAGAAACTCTATGGCAACAACAGCGGCGAGACCTATATCCCCGCGACTGTCACTGTCGACAACACTCAGCGCAACGTCGTGTCGCGCATCGGAGTGTCGATAGTCAAGGACTCAGCGACAGGAGAATATATTGTCAAGATGGTCAACATGCTCCCTGTCGAGGTCAAGACCGTGGTCGACCTGAAACCACTCGGACTGAATGTCACCTCGGCCCGCGGCCAGTTGCTCACCGGCACACCCGACGACAAGACTGCCGTCCCGACCGATGTGACCGTCTCGTTCCCCGAGGCTGTCCTGCCTCCCTACTCGTTCACGGTAGTGAGAGTGAAATAGTGAAAGGTGAAAAGTGAAGGGTGAAGAATCATAGAAGGTGTTGCAAAACTGAGTTTTGCCCCAAGTAATATTTAATCCGTAAGGATTATTCTTTGAATAGCCGGGGGTTGCGGTTTCGCAACCCCCGGAAACATATCATTAAAAAATAAATCTGTAAAGATTTTTCAATCACGTCGCATTGTGAGAAAAATCTTTACAGATTTTATTTTTAATTCGTTAATCTACCGTAGGTTGCGCTTGCGCAACCTACGGCTATTCAAGGACGCAATCTTGTCAGATTGCTATTGCGCCACATTAAACCGTTATTTTCCGACACCGATTCCGACGCAATATCCACCTCAAAATATAGGCTTGTCGACAAAATATCTCGATACAATTATCGAGTTTTGTAACATCCACAAATACAAATTACCCAATGCTGCTGACTTAACACCGTATGCCGTCATATAGTCAGCGGCATCGCCGCCGATTGCGCGGTGTAGCCGCGCCTTAACGTTAGGCCCATGC
>CAMWRO010000267.1 GCA_947176615.1 uncultured Porphyromonadaceae bacterium | reverse complement strand
CGGCTATTCAAGGACGCAATCTTGTCAGATTGCTATTGCGCCATATTAAACCTTTACTTTCAGACACAGATTTATTTCGCGATGTCAGATGTTCGGGGTGTCCCAGACATGAGATTCCTTGCATTTAACCGTCAGCTGTTGATTGCCGATAGTCATTGTGTAGTCTCCGTCTTCGATTGTCCATCTGCCCGAGGCGTTGACAAAGGCTAAATCAGAAGCCGGAAGTGAGAAATATATGGTTCGTTTTTCTCCTGATTTCAGTGGTACTGATTGAAATGCCCGCAACCTTTTATTATCAGGCACAACAGATGCGATTTCATCGGAGCTGAATAGTAAAACGGCTTCAGTCCCATCCATTTTGCCGGCATTTTCGACGTCAATCGAGAATCGGAGGATGTCATTGAAGTTGAAATCGGTCTTATCAACCTTGAAATTGGAATATTTGTAGACAGTGTAGCTTTTGCCATAGCCGAATGGCCATTGCACATTTATGCGGGCATCATAGTCATATACTCCTTCCATTTTACCCACTTCCTCGCTTACTTTATAATCATATGTAACCAGCGAGTTTATTTCACGGGGATAAGTAAATGGAAGTCGTGCTGAAAAGTTAGTGTCACCTCCCAGCAGGCGGGCTAATGCGTCACCACCCATGTTTCCCGGAAGCATTATGTCGATAATACCTTGAGCCAATGGTTCAATATCGGATATTATTCTCGGACGGCCTTCGTTTAAAATCAGAAGTATGGGTTTTCCTGTTCGGGCAAGGACTTTTACTAAATTGCGTTGATTTTCAGACAATAGGAGGTTTGAAAGATTTCCCGGTGTTTCACAATAAGAATTTTCGCCAATACAAACGATAATGATGTCTGACTTTTTTGCGGCTTCGACAGCCTGACTGAAATCAGAAACATTCTCTCCTTCAAACGAGCCTTCGGATTTAAAGGTCACAGTGGGGACATAATTGATATTTTCATGTCCGAACCGGTTGCAGACCGCTTCAAGGATTGTATTGAATTTTTCAGCATAAATGTCGGTGTCGCCTCCCTGCCATGTATAGCTCCACCCGCCGTTAAGTGAACGCATGGAGTTGGCCGTAGGTCCGGTGAGCAATATTTTTGTTCCCGGTTTTATAGGGAGTAAATCATTGTCGTTTTTAAGCAGAATAATGCTGCGTTCTGCTGCTTGAAGGGCAGTTTCTCCGAATTGGCTGCAACCGAATAGCGGGTGCTTTTTCATGGTTGTGTTGGGTTGTCTAAACAATCCGAGACGATATTTCAGTCGGATTACCCGAGATGCGGCATCATCAATCCTGTTCATCGGGACACTTCCTTCCTCGACAAGTTCTTTAAGCAATTGGCAGAAGTTAACATCATATGGTTCCATTGCCATGTCGATTCCGGCGTTGATTGCGATGCGTATAGCGTCTTTTTTGTCTTTAGCGACTTTTTCACGTTTATAAAGGTTGTTGATGTCAGACCAATCTGTAACAATCATACCGTCCCACTGCAAATCCTGTTTAAGCCATTGTGTCAGCAGTTGATAATTAGCATGAACAGGAGTTCCGTTGATTGACGAAGAATTGACCATCAACGTCAGGGCTCCATTCTTGATTGCTTCCAAATAAGGAGCAAAGTGCTTTTCACGCAGGTCACTTGCCGAGATATAAGCAGGTGTGCGGTCTTTCCCGGAGAATGGAACGCCATAGCCCATGAAGTGTTTTATTGAAACTGCAATATGATTTTCATCTACATGGTTGGGGTTGTCACCCTGAAATCCCCTTACGGCAGCCGCGCCCATTACAGCGTTTATCAAGGGGTCTTCTCCATAGTTTTCCCAGAAACGGGGCCATCGCGGGTCTCTCGCTAAATCAAGGGTTGGCGAGAATGTCCACGGGCAATCGCAGGCACGAGTTTCGTAAGCTGTTATCTCGGCCATTCTTTTCACCATGTCTGAATCAAAAGTTGCGGCAGCATTTATGTTTTGCGGGAAAAGTGTGCCTCCGATACTATAATTGGCTCCATGATTCTGATCAAGGCCATAGATACACGGAATTCCGATTGATTTCATGCTGTGAGACTGAATTTTGGAGATTACGGTATTCCATTCCTCCGGATTCAGGCATGTGCGGGAAGGTGTGTTCAGGATAGATCCGATTTTGTATATCCCGAATACGGTGTCCATCTTTTCATCAGAGACACTGAACTTGCCATCCTTGTCATACTCTCCGATAATGTCTACCTGAATCTGTGTCATCTGACCTATTTTTTCTTCAAGTGACATTCCCGATACGGTTTCCCGGACTTTTTTCTCAATTTCAGGATCGGGTGGAATGACCGGTAATGTCAAAGGGGTATAGGAGTAGGCTCCAAGATTTAACGCAAGAAGACAGAATGAAAAAATTAGTCGATTCTTTTTCATGTTTTAAAACCAATATTATAGAGTCAGACTTTTCAGTTTAAGTTTTGATTTAAATTCATCGAGAGGGATTGTCGTTCTGATTGTACAGTATTTCGGTTTGTTGGGAATGAGGTCGAAATAATTGTCATCAAAATGGCAGTCAGTCCCGTCAAGAGAAAGGTAGAGCGCTCTCACGAATTTATCTGATTTCAGTTCAATGGAGTAGCCGCCGTCAATATGGTCAATACGATAGTCGATATCAGGTTTTGATAATCTAAGCTCTGCTTGCTTGCACAGGTAGAAGTTGCCTTCATGCGAATGCTCTTTGGTGTGCAGTCTCAGATTAAAAACCACATTGTTACGGTCGGCATTCCCGATTATTCTATCAAGTTTTCCGGACCATAGAACTGTTGAGGTGTTGGCCGGGACAGAGACTCTGATGCTCTTTTCCCATAACGTTTTTCCATCCAATGAATACAGGACCATGTCAAGATTCCCGACTTGTTTTTTCAAAAGGTCGGAAACCGCGTAGACATGGATTGAATCGTCAGTTATTTCAGCGGAGACAATCAGATTCTCAAAAGCCCGGCGTGTCATGTAATGGGCAGCTTTCCAGTTGCCGTAATAGTCTCGTGTCGACCATGACGCTACCGGCCAGCAATCATCGTGCTGCCATAGCAGAGACCCCATACAGTATGGCATGTTGCGGCGGTGAGATTCGATTGCCGTGCGCATGGCATCGCCCTGAAATACTTGGTTGATGTAAATCATTTCTTTGAAATCGACAGGATTGCGATATTCGTTTTCGAGATACCATGCAATCAATTGGTTGGCGTGGTCGCCTCCACGCTGATGCCACATCATCACGTCGCTGTCGAGACAGTGTCGGGCGGTGTCAGGCGCGAATTTGAGTATGGTGCCGTATTCGGGGAATGACTGCACGCCATACTCGCTGAAGAAGTGAGACTTCTCATGATTGTACTGCGAAATCGGATGCTTGCGCTGCCACACACCGTAATAGTGGCGGTCGCCGTTGAGCCCGTCGCTGCCCTTGCCCTTTCCTGAGAATGGTGATGAGGGCCAGTAGAAGGAGTCAGGGTCATGTGCCGACATCATCTCCGGCAGAGCTTCGAAATACTGACGGTTCATTTCCTCCTCGATTCTTTTTGCTTGGTCAGGCGCAACTTTCTCGTGTTTACCCTTCCAGCCCCAGTTGTACCAAGCGTCAAGACATTCGTTGCCGCCACACCAGATTACGATGCTCGGATGGTTTCGCAGACGGCGGATGTTGTCGCGGGCCTCCATCCTGACGTTATCCAGCCACTTGCCGGTGGCCGGATACATGCTGCATGCAAACATGAAATCTTGCCAGACCATCAGACCGAGTTCGTCACAGATGTCATAGAATATATCGTTCTCGTAGATGCCGCCGCCCCATATTCGGACCATGTTCATGTTTGCGGCAGTGGCGTCGCGGAGAGTGGTTTCATATCGTTCTTTTGTCACCGATGGAAGGAAATTGTCCTGAGGTATGTAGTTTGTGCCTTTGGCGAAAACAGGCACGCCGTTAAGCACGAAATAGAATTGCATATTGCCGTCTTTGTCAGGGTCAGTCACTATTTTGACCGACCTGAGTCCGATGCGCTCGTCATGAGAC
>CAMWRO010000266.1 GCA_947176615.1 uncultured Porphyromonadaceae bacterium | reverse complement strand
ATACAAAATTGTGTATTATCCCGACATTTCCATTATACATGATTGGCAACGTGCTTCATCCCGCAATATATTTTCTAAAATTTCAATTATGCACTTAAAAGCTTTAATCTACTTTTACATTAAGCATAACCGTTATTTTTAATGTCGTTTTTGACAGCTCGTTAAGGGTATTTTACAGATTTTAACAGCTAAATTGTTTAAATTTGCAGAAATTTCAACCTTAAAAGTAAAAATCATGGAATTACCCTTTGCCGAATCATGGCGCATAAAAATGGTGGAGCCTATCCGCATGAGTACACGCGAGGAACGCGAGCAGTGGATTAAAGAGGCTCATTACAACGTGTTTCAACTTCCCGCCGAGCAAGTCTACATCGACTTGCTGACCGACTCGGGTACCGGCGCGATGAGCGACCGCCAGTGGGCAGCAATGATGATGGGCGACGAAAGCTATGCCGGAGCCAAGTCATTCTTCCACATGCGCGACATGATCACGCGCCTCACCGGATTCCCTATCGTCATACCCACCCATCAGGGCCGCGCGGCTGAAAACGTGCTGTTCAGCGCGCTCGTCAAGGAGGGTGACATCGTGCCGGGCAACTCCCACTTTGACACAACCAAGGGTCACATCGAGAGCCGCAAGGCTTTTGCCGTCGACTGCACCATCGACGAGGCCCGCGACACCCAGCTCGAACACCCGTTCAAGGGGAGCGTCGACATCAAAAAACTTGAAAAAGTCCTCGCCGAGAACGCCGACAAGGTTCCCTTCATAATCGTCACGATAACCAACAACACTGCCGGCGGACAGCCCGTGTCGATGCAGAACCTGCGCGACGTGCGCGCCGTCGCCGACAAGTATGGCAAGCGCGTCATCTTTGACTCGGCCCGTTTTGCTGAAAACGCCTACTTCATCAAGACCCGCGAGGAAGGATATGCCGACAAGACAATCAAGGAAATCGTGCGCGAGATGTTTGACCTCGCCGACGGCATGACCATGTCGGCCAAGAAGGACGCCATCGTCAACATGGGCGGTTTCATCGCCACGCGCCACGAGGACTGGGCCGAAGGGGCCAAGAAATTCTCGATCCCGTTTGAAGGCTATCTGACCTACGGCGGCATGAACGGCCGCGACATGGAAGCACTGGCCGTCGGTCTCGACGAGAACACCGAGTTTGACAACCTGCACACCCGCATCCATCAGGTCGAATACCTCGCCAAGCGTCTCGACGAATTCGGCATCCCCTACCAGCGTCCCGCCGGTGGCCACGCCATCTTTGTCGACGCGTCAAAGATTCTCACCCGAGTCCCCAAGGAGGAATTTCCGGCACAGACACTGACTGTCGAGCTATACCGCGAGGCCGGTATCCGCGGCTGTGAAATCGGCTATATCCTCGCCGACCGCGACCCCGTGACCCGCGAGAACCGTTTCGGCGGCCTCGACCTGCTGCGCCTCGCCATCCCGCGGCGCACTTATACTGACAACCACATGGACGTGGTGGCCGTCGCGCTGAAAAACGTCTTTGACCGCCGCGAAGAAATCACCCGCGGCGTGCGCATCACATGGGAGGCACCCCTGATGCGCCACTTCACCGTCAAGCTCGAACCCGCCGAGTAACCTCTCTGCCGCTAAACGATAACGAAGGCCGGAAACTGATAACAAATTCTCAGTTTCCGGCCTTCTGCATTTCCAATGCTACATCTCAAACTTTTACCTGTGGAAATGTGTTTAAAATTCATAAAACCAATTGATTGGTTTTAATGGATTTTTGATTTCGTTAACCGTGCCTCTAAAACGACTGACTATGACACATCGCCTCAACACTCCCGTCCTTCTCTCCATCCTCATGGGACTGATACTCATGGGGGCCTGCTCCAACAGCCTCTGGGACGAGCTTCCGTCGCCAATCGCCCGCTTTATCGCCGAATATTTCCCGGGAAGCGGCATAAAAAGCTACGACATCGGGAATGATTCGACCTATCATGTCAGAATCGACAACAGCGTGTCGCTCGTCTTCAATCAGGCGCTGGACTGGACTGTGGTCGACGTAAACGGAGGGACACTCCCCGAGGTCTTCGTTCAGGACCAGCTCCCGCCCGCCCTGTTCCGCTACATTCAGGAAGGGGAGGATGCCGGCAACGTTTTCCGCGTGTCACGCGACTCGACCTACTACAAAGTCACCCTCCACGACACGGTTCTGACCTATGAAATCGAAACCGGCCGGATCACCTACCCCGACGGCACCACCCGGGACACCTGACCGCAAGAATGACGCACCGGTACTCCCGGGCCGCAATATATAACCCCGCAGCGACGTTTAGTCACAAAATCACGCCGTTTCACACAAAATCCCGCACAATATCATCGTTTTAAATCAAATTTTCGTAGTTTTGCAACCAAGAACTGAAAACCAATCACGCAAAACTATGTACACATTTGGGAAACACCGATATGACGGTAATATCAAGAACGGTCTCCCCGACGGACAGGGAACAATGTATTGGGCCGACAAGTCGGTCTACACAGGCCAATGGGCCGACGGCAAGATGCACGGCGAGGGAATGATGACCCGCCCCGACGGCAGCAAGCGGCAGGGATGCTGGGTCAACGGCCGGATGACAGGCCCGGGCGAAATCCGTTACCCTGACGGGCGAGTGTACCGCGGCGACATCGTCGACGGACTGCGCCACGGACACGGGCAGCTCCACCATCCCGGGGGCGAATGGTTTGACGGCGAGTTCATCAACGACCGAATCACCGAAAACGGCACCTACTATTCCAGCGACGGGAAACCGCGCTCGGTCTCCCAACAGCGCGCCGCCATGCGCCCCGGATGGATGAAAGTGTTCTGGACGCGCACATGGCGGCTGTGGGCAGCTCTCGCCTGTTTCGGCCTCGCCGCGCTGACCGCCATGTGGGTGCTTGACTTCTTCAGCGGCAACGGCCCGAGACACACCCGGGTCAAGGCAATCGTCGCCCCCCTCATCGCCGCCTACCTTGGCATTAAATGCCTCGTCAGTTTCTTCACCCACCTCAGCGACCCTATCGTTGAGGAATAACACAATCAATACACCATGACAACCAAAGACCAATTCCGGCTGCGACCCGACGAGGTTCCTGCCGCCGACCCCACACTCGGACACTACATCGAAGGCTATACCGATGCCCGCGAAAAATTCAACTACAAAAACCTGTGGTGGATACTGCTGCCATTCTTCGGATGGGTGATGGTGCTGTTTTTCATCCTCGGCTACTGGTTAAAACACATCCGCTACTGGCGAGTGGCAGTCTTTGAAAACGGATTTGTAAAACAGACCGTGACCCGCAGCGGACGCATAGCCGAGGAACAGATTTTCCGTTTCAATGAAATCCGCGGAATCTCTAACCGCGTCACCCGCCGTTACCAGTCGACCTACGGCATCACCCGATACACCGGCACCGACGTCTCGCTCCATGTACTTGACAACAACGGCAACGAGACCAACTTCCTCTCGGGCAGCTATCGCAACGAGCACGACCACCCCGAGAAATACAACATGGAGGGATATGCCGTCAACGCCATCGTCAACGCATGGTATCCCGTATCAATCGACAACTTCAACCGCGAGATGAACGAGAAAGGATATGGTACGTTTGTCTCCGGCGGCAACGAAATCCAAGTGGGCAAAGGATTCCTCCGCGCCGGACAGAACCATGTCAGCGGCCACTTCCGCTACGGAGTCGACAGCGGATTCCTGACCATCCAGCCCGAAAACGAGGACGGCGCACACTTCAGCGGCAAGCTCAAAGCGTTCAGCATCAACATCAACGAGATGTACAACAGTCAGGCATTCTGCACCGCAGCCGCCCAACTCCTCGGGATAAAGTAAACCATGATGCTACCACACTGACCCGTGTTACCCGGCATTTTTATTTGTTATTTGATAACTGTTATTTGCCAAAGCCGCAGGGATTTTGTAATTTTGTGGCCGTAAAATCATTATCACGACAAAATGGACCGAAAAGTCAGAGTAAGATTCGCGCCGTCGCCCACCGGGCCGCTCACATCGGAGGTGTGCGCACTGCAT
>CAMWRO010000265.1 GCA_947176615.1 uncultured Porphyromonadaceae bacterium | reverse complement strand
TAACTGAAAGATGCTACCACTTTGGGTTCACATTTGTTATTAAACAACCTCTTAAATTTCTTTGAATCACTATGAACCATCGAGTTTCTTTCTACATAATTGCGGCCGTCGTAGTCCTGACCGCTCTGTGTGGCGGCTCCAAGACCCGTCAGCCCGGAGTGGGTGAAAACGAGCGCAAGGCCGATTATCTTTATCTCGAAGCCTTGCGGGCAAAGGCGCTCGGCAACACCGATGCGACCTATGACCTGCTTGAACGGGCCCACGAGCTTAATCCCCGTGATGTCGAAATCGGGGCCGAGCTTGCCGCCTATGTCCTGTCGCTGTCGCGCGGAGACTCGGCCGAGGTGGTCCGTGGCGTGAAGATGTGGCGCGATTATCTCGACCTAAACCCGAAAGATTATATTTCGGGTGTGCATTACGCGCTGCTCAACGAGCGCATCGGTGACCGTGACGAGTCGATGAGGATGTGGACTGCCCTCCATAATTATTTCCCCGAAAAGGAGGAGCTGACATTCAAGTATGCCGACGAGCTGGCCTCTACCGGCGACTCCGCACTTGTGTCGCGCGCTCTCGAAGTGTATGACTCGATCGAGGCTATTGACGGCAAGAGCATCGCCCTGTCGTCAAAGAAGATACAGATGTTTTATCAGGCGTCGGACACGGCCGCGATACTCGGTGAGACCAAGAGCCTGCTCGGCTCCTCGCCCGACAATGTCGACTTCAACGTGTTTGCCGGGGATGTATTTGCCTTGTTTGAGAACCGGGACTCGGCGCTGGCCTATTACAACCATGCGTGTGAGATAGACCCGTCCAACGGACTTGCTTATTATTCCCGGGCCAATTTCTACAATTCGATCGGTGACTCGGTGGGGTATGACCGTGAAGTATTCACCGCCCTGAAACAGGAAAGCCTTGACGTGAATACCAAACTGGCCATCATGAAGGGGTATATCGAGGAGATGTACAGCGACTCGACCGAGCAGCCGCGCATCAGGCAGCTTTTTGAGGTGCTTATCGACCAGCATCCCCACGAGCATGACATCCACGACATGTATGCCCGCTATCTCATCGTGAACGGCGACTATGCCTCGGCGGCCGAGCACACCGAGCTGGCCCTCGACATCGAGCCTGACGACCCGCAGGGATGGCAGATGCTTGTATCGCTCTACCTGCAGATTGAAGATTATGCCCGTGCCGAGCAGGCGGCGGAGCGTGCGCTCCGGTATTTTCCCGCCGATGCCGAGATTCACCTCATGCTCGGGGGAATATATGCGCAGACTGACCGCAGCCGGGAGGCAAGGGCGCAGTATGACAAGGCTATTGACGAGGGCGACAGCGGAAATGTGGAATTTCTGTCAAGAGCCTATTGCGCTATCGGCGATAACCATTATATCGACGGCGACAAGGACAGTGCGTTTGTATATTACGAGCGGGCAATCCTCTATAATCCGCAGAACTATACCGCGCTTAACAACTGCGCCTATTATCTTGCGTGTGAGGGGCGCGATCTTGACAAGGCAATGGAACTCGTCAACGAGGTGCTGAAAGTCCGTAACGACGAGCCTACATCGATGGATACCTACGCGTGGGTCTTGTTTAAGAAAAAGGACTATCCTGCCGCCAAGGACGCGATAGACCTTACACTCGAACTGACCCAAGAGCCGTCGAGCGATGTCTATGAGCACGCCGGCGACATCTATTTCATGAACGGAGACCCCGACAAGGCGGTCAAGTTCTGGGAACAGGCTCTCGAACTCGATCCCGGGAACGATCTGCTGAAACGAAAAGTAAAACATAAAACATATTTTTATAAGTAATGACAAAAGCCGGTCATCATCACATTCTCTCGATTCTTCTCCCGTTTATCGCTTTTGTGGCGTTGTTGTCATCCTGTGGCTCGTCTCGTCAGGGAGCGGGCGGCCAAGGCAGTGTGCAGCAAGACGGGACCTCGGCCCTTTCCCGGGCCTATACATCGCTCGCTGAATCCTATAACAATGACTGGACCACGCTTTCGGTCCCGGTGAACGTGTCGCTGAAGTCGCCCAAGCGCATCAGCGCGTCGGGAACGATGACCATGACCCGGGGGAGAGACATCAGTATCTCCATGAGGGTTCTCGGCATTGAGGTCGCCTCTCTCTATATCACCGGCGACTCGGTTATCGCGCTTGACAAATGGCACAAATATTACTTGGCCGAGAGTGTCGAGTCGCTGTTGGGGGGGATGCCCGCAACCGTGGACAATCTTCAGGACATGATATTAGGTCACATGTTCCTTCTCGGCGAAAACCCGGTGACCGCCCGGGATGTGAAAAAGTTCACCTTCACGCCCGGAACCGGTGACTGGTTTGCCGCGCCGCGCAACAAGCCACGGAATATCGACTATCAGTTTGCCGTCATGAACGACGACAACCGTCTCGCGATGCTGACGGCGACAATCGGGACACGAGGCCCGGTCACCTGTACCTATGGCGATTATTCCGCGTCTACCCCGGCCGGGACAGTAGCCGGTTCGGTAAATGTAAGGGTCGCAGGCTCGAAGACCGCTGTCGAGGCGGCGTTATCGCTGAAAATGTCTAAGGCGAAGTGGAATTCGTCGCCCGCGCGTCCCGTGACAATACCCCGTGGATATACCCGCATTGAGAAATCATCGTTGCTGAAACTCATACCAAGTCTTTAAAAAAGTATGACGCCGCTGAATGTTTTTCGAAATATAGCCCGCACAGCCGCCGCCCTCCTGTTGGCGGTCGTGGTGTGCGCGTCACCCGTCGAGGCCAAGAAAAAAAGGTCGTCGGCCAAGAGTTCACGGACTGTCGAAAATGTTCAGCGCGACAAAAAGAAGGCCCAGCAGCAGATTTCGGAGACATCGGGCAAAATAAAGGCCAATACCCGCGAGATAAACCGTCAGGTAAACCGGCTCGGCGAACTGAACACCGAGATAGACAACGGCCGTCGTTCAATCGAGCGTCTCAATGCCCGCATCGACACCCTGTCGTCGCTTGCCGCAATCGCCCGCGACTCGGTTACAACCCTTGAGGGGGAACTGGAGACGATGAGACAGACATATGTCAAGGCATTGCGCCGGTTGCAGCCCGAGGCCGCGAGGATGAATTCTTGGGCATTTGTGTTATCGGCCAAAAGTTTCAACGAGGCTTATCAGAACATCCGTTATCTGCGCCAGTTTTCGGCATGGCGGCAGCGCAAGGCTGAAAACATCCGTGAGGTGGCCGACCGTATCGCCGAGCGTCGCACGGAACTGACCCGATTGCACGCCGAAAGCGACGAGGCACTGCGCAAGGTCGATGCCTCCCAGCGGGAGCTGACCCGCAATCAGGCCGAGGCCGAGACGCTCCTTGCCTCCCTGAAGAAAGAGGATGCCTCGTTGAGGCAGATGCTTAAAGAACAGAAACAGAAGGCGGCCGCGCTCGACCGCGAGCTTGACCGCATCATTGCCGAGGAACAGCGTCGTGCAGCCGAGGAGGAACGCCGTCGCAAGGAGGAAGAACGCAAGCAACAGCTCGCGCAGCAGAAACCGCAGAAACAGACCTCCACATCTTCACCGACTCAAGTGGCAGAGGCCAAGCCGTCGAAAGGAAACACCACGGCCCGGCAGCAGCCGCAACAGACCGCAGCCGCCGCAACGGCCGCCCTTACAGGCTCCTTTGCCGACAACAAGGGCCGCTTGCTGTTTCCCGTTGCGGGAAAATACAGGATTGTTCGTCAGTTTGGCCGTCATCCGCATCCCACGCTGCCCCATGTCGAGACTGACAACTCAGGCATCGACATCGAGGTTTCGGCCGGAACGCAGGCCCGAGCCGTGTTTGGCGGAAAAGTCTCGGCCATATTCAAGCAGGACGGGTTCAACTCCATCATCATGGTGCGTCACGGAAAATACATAACCATTTATGCCGGTCTTGACAACATCTCGGTCAAGCAGGGCGACAATATCAAGGCCGGGCAGAACCTCGGCACCGTGTTCAGTGATCCCGACAACGACAACCGCGCCGTGCTGCACTTTGAAATCCGCAATGAGCGTCAGAAGCTCAACCCCACCCAGTGGGTTAAGTAAGAGGTTGTTTAATAACAAATGTTAACCCAAAGTGGTAGCATCTTTCAGTTAA
>CAMWRO010000264.1 GCA_947176615.1 uncultured Porphyromonadaceae bacterium | reverse complement strand
GGCCGAGCGATGCCGAGAGAACGCCGTTGAGCGATATGTAGACAGGGCGCGTGGCGCTGATGGCCGCTACCGCGCCGCCGCTTTCTTCAAGAGTGAGGGCCTCGATGCCACACTGCTCTACGTCGTCCCACCGCCCGAATGTGCAGGTGGCGGCATAGAACACCGGCGCGTGGCGCAGATAGAGCGAGTAGAGGTCGGAGGTTTCAAACTGCTTGTCGGCGGTGAGGGTTGTCGAGCCGCCGTGGCCGATATAGTTCCACCATGCCACTCCGTTGTTGAGGGTGCGGTACATCTTGTCGCGGGCGCCGGCATACATGCTGTTGGAGAACTCAAACTCGTCGATGTATACCTTGGTGTACATCATCCCGAGTCCCGAATCATAGGACTGCATGTTGTTGAACATGGTCTCGGTCTGATTCATGTGGGTGCCGCTGTCTTGGTCATCGGCAAGGAGCATGACATGGTTGCGCCACTCTCCGGCTATGGGGGCGTTGCAGTATTTTATGAGACGGTCGACAAAGACGCGGGCCTCGTCGGCAGTGCGGGCCGAGATGCGTCCGACGGCGATGTCGAGTTTGTCGCCGCCGAAATTCAGTCCCGAACCGTCGGCCATCATCGCGAGGATGTCGTCGGAACAATAGGATGACGACACGTTGTGACCGGTGTTGGTCTGCCAGATGGGGAGATGCTCGTAGCGCTGGTTCTGTCCCTGAGTGGTCACGCGGCGGTGGTCAAAGGTTCCGCGGCCCATCATGAGGAGATATTTCAGCCGCTTTCCTCCGCCGGCGTTGCCGCGGTCGTAGAACATTTTCAGCATGCGGCGGATGGCGTTGACATCGCCGCAGCCTGAGCCGAATTCATTGTAGACGAGCGACTGTTCCACGACATAGACGTCGAGCGAGTCACGACTGTCGCGGTGAAGCCCGGCTATGCGCTCCGCCTCGCTGCGGAGGGCCGATGTCGTGACTATCACCATGTCGGGAACCGGCACGGAATGGATGTCCTGATTTCGGACTGTGCCCTCGTTGACAGGGGTTCTGAACGCGCTGTTATCGTTCCACGCGATGTAGCGGCGCAGTCCGGTGCGCGGAGTGCTGACGGTGGCCCCGCTTTCAGTGGCCGCAGGCCCGATGGCGTTCAGGTTGAGGGGGTCGGTGACGTCCCACACGGTGGTCTGTGCCGATGCTCCGGCGATTGTGAAACACCTGTCGGCCGTGAAAAATCCCGCCAGCGCGGCATCCATGTCAAGATTGCGGGTGTAGTTGACGACGATATAGTCGAGATAGGCGTCTTTTACCACCCCGCTGACCGAGTAACGGAGGTTGAGGTTAAGGGTGGAGCCGTTGATGGAGAATGTCTTGCTTGTGACACAGGTGTCGCCACACGCGTCGGATGACGAATTGGGCCTGATGTTGTCTGACGAGGAGGAGGGGAGGGTGGTGCCGTTGGCGGTGAATGTCAGTCGGGAGGTTGCCGAGGGGGTGTTGGCAAGAAAGCTGCACTGCATCCACACGTCGGTATCCTCCACGCGCCCCGGGAGGTTGAACCGGAAGTCGCGCGACTGGTTGAACCGGAAGTCCTCGCCGACGGCGTAGTGGCCCGAGCGGTTGGGGCTGATGAGGTCTTGCTCGTGGATGACGGCTGCGGTGACGGTCGTGGCGGGCGACGAGGCGGGGGTGCCGCTCTCGGCAGGTATTTCGCGCGGCGCGGCATCGCTGTCGGTGAGATAATAGTAGCCTTTTGTAGAGAAGGGGTTGGTGGTGCGGGTGTGACGGCCCGAGCGCGCATCGACCGACCATGTCTCGGGTCCTACGCCGTAGAACACGATGCCCCGCGCGGTTGTCGCGGTCTGCACTTGGGGCAGGTCGTCAATGTAGTTGGCGGCAGTCAGGTTGTCGCTTATGCGCTGGCCTCCGTAGCCGTAGACGCGCACCCGCGAGGGGTCATTGAACCCCCACCGCCGCAGATCGGCGGCGGAAAGAAGATAGACTCCGGTTTCCGAGACGCTTATCTTGACCCATTTCCCTTGGGCAAGGACGCTGTTTGCGGCATAGGTCTCAACGGGGAACGCTGTCGCGGGAACCGGGCGGCCCAATGCCAGAACGGAGATTAAAAATATAAAAAGAAGGTTATATTGCGATACTGGTTTCATGTCGTAGCAAGAGAGATGTATATCAAGAATATAACGGCAATACAGGCTGCGTTATTGTGTGTCGGCGCGTGTCCATTCGCGCCATCGGTCGACGGAGCCGTTGAACGCGTTGATGTCGACCGGGTGGGTGATGCCTCTGACAGTGCCGTTGTGGGTCGACTGCCACATAGTCCACGGCAGCGCGTCGGGTTCCTCGCCGAGGGAGCATATCCACAGCGGGTAGGCGTCGAAATGGCCCTTGACGAAACGGCGGTAGCCGTTTTTGTTGGTATAGAGCATCACGCGGTATCCGTGGCTTTCGAGATGGTCAATCATTTCGTGAAGACGTGACAGGACGATGCGGGTCGACTGGGTGACGGGATTGGTCCACTCCTCGATGTCGATTGCAAGCGGGAGGTCGATTTCCCTGTTTTCGAGCGAGTTGAGGAAGTTGAGCCCCTGCATGTAGCCGGGGGTGTCAAAGCGGAAAAAATGGTATGCCCCCACTTTCAGTCCCGCTTCGCGGGCCTTGCGGTAATTGTCGACAAACCGCCGGTCCTTGAACGTGGCTCCCTCGGTGGCCTTTATATAGACAAAATCCACACCCTCGCGCGCCACCTCCATGAAATTTATCTCCCCGTTGTGGCTGCTGACATCTATACCCGCCACGGGAAACCTCTCGCGGTCAGGATAGACGATGCCCCTGCGGTCACGCAGTCCCCATATTGCCGCAGCAACGGCAATCAGTACTGCCACGCCACACACAGAGAATACAAAAGGATGCCGAGAAGCCATAGATACAGGGATTTTCCACAAAGATAGCGAATTTCCCGCTAACGGCCCCGCTTGAAAATGTTAAATATTAGTCGCGGTAAATCGCGATGCCGGGACTGACACAACGATACATGCCGAATCGTGCGCCGGGGTCAGAAGGCTGAGGATTTCATGGTCAGGCCGGTGAGCTCTTGGAGGCCGAAAAGGAGGTTCATGTTGTGGACGGCGGTTCCGGCACCACCCTTGAGGAGGTTGTCGATGACGGCGGTAATCATGAGCTTGCCACCGATGCGGTCGAGGTGGATGAGGCACTTGTTGGTGTTGACGACATCCTTGAGGTCGGGCACTTTGTCGACGATGAAGGTGAAGTTGTGGTCGTCGTAGTATTCCTCATAGAGGCGTTTGATTTCGGGCAGCGAGATGTTGCAGTCGAGATAGGCTGCGGCGATGATTCCGCGCGAGAAGGGGCCGCGCATCGGCACGAGGTTGATTTCAGAGCTGAAACTTGGCTGGACTTCGGCGATGGTGTGGCGTATCTCGGGCAACTGGTGGTGGGAGAAGGGGCGGTAGACAATCATGTTGTCGTTGCGCCACGCATAGTGGGAGGTGGGTCTGCGCTCGGCCCCCGAGCATGTCGCGCCGGTGACGGCGGTGATGTGGATGTCGCTGTTGAGGAGCATGTTGCGGGCAAGGGGTAGGAGCATCAGCTCGATGGCCACGGCTATGCAGCCGGGGTTGGCGACGTGACGGGCTCCGCGCACCATCGCTTTGCGGTTGAGCTCGGGAAGGCCGTAGACAAAGTCGTGGCTTTCGGATGGCATGCGGAAGTCGCGAGCGAGGTCGATGATGCGGAGTTCCTCGGGGATGGTGACGCTGTCGAGAAATTCGCGGGAACGCCCGTAGGGGGTACAGCAGAACAGCACGTCGATTTTGTCGAGCGGGGTGGAGCTGCTGAATGTCATGTCGATTTCGCCGACGAGTCCCTGATGGATGTCGGTGATTTTCTGTGCGGCACATTCGCGGCTGTTGACCCATTGAATGGTTACGTCGGGGTGGTTGATGAGGATGCGCAGCAGTTCGCCAGCGGCGTAACCCGATCCTCCGATGATGCCTGCTTTTATCATAGAGTTGAGAGTGGTTTTTTAGCGGTTGTCGGTGTTGAAAATGTCGTTGAATATCTTGTCGGTCGCGCCGAGGTTGCGCTTGATGTAGTC
>CAMWRO010000263.1 GCA_947176615.1 uncultured Porphyromonadaceae bacterium | reverse complement strand
TCCCTGCTCGTAGATGAATTCCACATCACGACGCTCGGCGTTGTACTGGAGATTGGTCGTAAACTTGCGCCCGTCGGCAAGCTCGATTTCCTTGTTTTCCACCATCTTGCCCTCTTTGAGCGAGAGAATTTCGGGCATCGAAAGCTCGGTCTTGCCGATACGCCCGTGTATATACACCTTGTCAAGCGGCACCGATTCGATTTCGTTAGTGAGGCGGTCGAGGCTTACGAGCGACTTCTCCATCTTGCCCGTTTCGGGGTTTAGGAGTTCGACCGGGCGGCCGAGGTTGCCGTTCTTCAGCAGCTGTTCCTTGTCGTCGTCGGTAAACGTGTAGCCCTTGTATTCCACATCGAGCTTGGGCTCTTTCTGTGGGAAGTGAGGCACGAGCGTCACGGAGCCGTCGGGATTAGTTCTGAACGACAGGCGCGCTTCGAGGTTGAATTTCTCGCCGGCCATTTCGGGCGAGAGCGAAACGAGCTGCGACTTGCGATTGTAGAGCATTGATGTCAGGTCGCCCGACTTGGCGAGGTCGTCGCGCTTGATACCCCATTCTTTCTCGATGGTGTTCCAGTCGATTTTGCTCTCGTCGATGGCGTTGTTCCTGCGCTGCGCCTTTTCGGGGAGTTCCACCTTGTAGGCGGCAAGCATCTCCTTGTTGCCCTCGGGGTCGGAGAGCATATCCGACATTACCACGCCTGTTGTCGCGGCCTCGTCGTAAGGCACCTTGAAGAAGCCGAAAAGCGAGGGATTTTTGGCCTGCCTCATGAAATTTGCGAGAAACGCCTCGATGGGGTTCTGCTGCTTGTTGAAGCAGACAAACTGTGTGATCGGTGTCGATTTGATGTCTGCTGTCCGGGGAGTGCCGTCGGGGTTCTGACCGACCACTGCCCCCATCTGCCCGGTTTCGTTGTTGAGGGCAATCAGGATGTGTTCCTGCGGGTCTTGGTTTTGTGCCATAAAAATTAGAATTGATTATTTATGTTTGGCTCCTGACTTGGAGCCTTTAGTCAAGTTTGCTTTCTTACAGCGTTTCTGCATACGCGCCTCGGCCTCGGGGCTTCGGGAGCTGACAAATTTGCTGTCGATGTATTGCTGAATGTGGGTGTCGTAGTGGAAGATTGTCTGTCCGTCATCGCTGATCATGTATTCCATTTCTCCGTCACTGCGCACCCGTTGCATTTTTCGGAGGCTGAATCCAAACATCTTCATCACATGGATTGGGAGGAAGATGTATCGGTCGCCGATTTTTCTCGCGGGCGGCTGTTTCGTTATCATCCATTTCAGCATTTCAAGGAGTATCTTGATTACCGCCCTCGAAAACTTGGGGAATGTGCCCACGTCGTTGTAGTCGATTTCGTTTGTATTCATTTTCGTGTCGTCTTGGGTTTTGTTTTCGTTTGTGATGCAAAGTTCCGAATAACCGCACCGGGCGGCGGGATACTATCCCAAAGTGACCCGACAACAAGATTTTGAATATTTGTAATAGGCTTAATGATTGATGATTAAAAAAACCGTAATTCTCAAAAGGATACGAAAAACGGGATATAACCCGATTTTTTAGGGTTATATCCCGCAATGAAATTGTCGCCGTGTTATTCACGCATATAAAAATTATTCAACGCAAAATATATTAGATTATAAAGCGTGTTTGCGCCATAAGGGGCTGAAAATATGCCAGCCGCTACCGGCGGGGACAGGAATTGCAATCCAACGATGGGATTGCTTTTTCTTTGTGGTGTGAAACGACTCACACACCTCTAAAATCCCCCACGAAACATGATTAAAGACGACTACGGTCGGGGCTATGACCTCGACTACTATGACCTGTATCTGCGCCGGCACCTGCGGGCGCACCATTTTGCCGAAGCCGACGATGATGTGTTCATCGCAGCCCGCGCCGATGCTGCCGCCGATGTGTTTGTCGCCGCACGGCTTGACGGTGACGACTATTTCACAGCCTCCGAGAAAGCGATTGAAACGCTTTGCCGAGGACTGGAAATCTCGCCTTACGACTTTATCAGCGATATACTTGTCAATGAATTCTTTGAGCACATATCGCTCGATGACCGCTCGATTGAGTTCTGGACATACACCCTACTCAATGAACTTGCCCCTGAATTGAAAGACACCGAATTGAGCGACGAATTTCTCGACACCACCGAGGGCGTGGTGTTCAAGCTCACTGTGACGGGCCGGATTGCTTTATTCTTTGAGGAAAATGGCTTATAACCGTCAACAGAAGATGCGCGACAACATCGAGGCGATACGCTGTGCGCTGACCCTCGGTGCGGAGCACCGCGCCCCGACTGATGCCGAGCGCGACATACTGGCAAAATATGCAGGTTTCGGCGGATTAAAGTGTATCCTGAACGACGCCAACGAGCTGTCCGACGCAGCGAGGTGGAGCAAGTCGGACCTTCCGCTGTTTGCCCCGACAGTGGAGCTGCGCAGATTGATACACGATTTCGCAGGCGACGACTACGAATTCAAGGCGATGATGGACTCGCTGAAATCCTCTGTGCTGACGGCTTTCTACACCCCTGAGCCGATAGTCGAAGCCATTGCCCGGAGCCTTGACGCTACCGGACTGCGTGCGGAGCGTTTTCTTGATCCGAGTGCGGGCGCAGGCGTGTTCGTGCGTGCTTTCGCCGAGCATAATCCCGGAGCGGAGATTATGGCATTTGAGAAAGACACCCTCACAGGCCGCATACTTGCCGGACTATATGGCGACAAGACAGTGAGGGTTGAGGGCTTTGAGAAAATTGAGCAGACTTTCAGTAACTATTTCGATATTGCCGCTTCAAACATTCCTTTCGGTGATTTTGCCGTACCCGACCCGCTTTATTCTACAAGCAAAGAGGCCGCCTATCGCAACGCCTCAAAAACTATACACAACTATTTCTTCCTAAAAGGACTTGACTCGGTGCGTGAGGGCGGTATCGTGGCGTTCATAGCCTCGCAGGGCGTAATGAACGCCGCGTCGCCCCATGTGCGTATCGAGCTAATGAAACGCGCCGACCTTATCGCCGCTGTAAGACTTCCCAACAACACCTTTGCCGACTCCGCCAACACCGAGGTCGGCAGTGACCTGATTGTGTTGCAGAAACATACAGGTAAAAAGGCGTTGAGCCCCGTCGAGGAACAGTTTATCGTATCGGTCAAAGATGAGGCTACCAAAATTGTCAACAACCGCTACTTCGTAGAAAATCCCGGTCATGTGATAAGCACTGAAAGCAAGGTCGCCACCGACCCTTACGGCAAACCTGCAATCATACTCCGCCACGACGGAGGGATTGAGGGCATAGCGAAAGATTTGGGAGGGGTACTCGGCGAGGCATTGAGCCACAATCTCGACATAAATCTCTACAACGCCAATGTAGCGTCGCAGACCGTCAAAATCGAAAGAGAACCGCAGATTGAAGATGTGGAGGCCGAGGTAATAACCGAGGCACAGACTCCCGCCACAGAGCCGATGCACACTGACAGCGGCGAGATTGAAACCTCCGACGTCCTTGCCCCCGACTATTCGCATAATCCCGACCCGCGAGTGTTGATGTATAATCTTTTTGGCGAGTTGGTGGAAGTCCCCGGCGCAAGAAAGCGCAAGGCGGCAAAGCAGGAGCGGCCCAAAGAGAAGAAAGAAAAGCCGAAACGGGAAACTCGACCGAAAGCCGAGGCCAAGCAGGAGATAAAGACAGTGACCGGTGATGTCAACCCCGAAATGGCGATTGATATTCCGCCTGTTTCCAATAGACTAACACTCGAAGAGTTAGAATTTTACGGCTCGCTCAACTGGGAGGACAATCCGCCGATAAACGGATTTTATGAAACAATGATGAGCATAGCCCACCGCCAGCTCGACGAAATGGCGAAGAAAGCGGCGGCTATGGCTGCCGAGCGTGCCAGAGCTGCCGCTGCGGGCGAAACACCCGCCGGGCCTTACATCGAAATGACCGAGGGCGAATACATACCCGGCCGCACTCCGCGAGTGGAGAAAACCACTGTCATACCCATCGGCGACAATGCCGTGCCGGATATGACGCCGCGAAAATTCTCGGAGGATCTGCAACCATTCCACAAAGAGGGTTCAAAAGCATGGGCGGCTATTTGCAGGAGCTGGCGAAGAACACCAACACGCAC
>CAMWRO010000262.1 GCA_947176615.1 uncultured Porphyromonadaceae bacterium | reverse complement strand
GGACTACGACGACCCTGTGACAATCAAGGTCAAATATCCCAAACGCAACGCCAAGAAAACCATCAAGTTTAGACATAGAAAGAAGTAATCTTGAATAATAGCAGCGGTTTTAACGTCGTGTCTTGAATATTTATGAACAACAGGGAATATCAAAAGATGTCAGCCGATGCAAGGCGTAGCGTGAGCCGTAGATATGGCTTTCGCCAAAGTTCCTATATCAATTTCAAGGTTGAGGGCGGTTATTTTTTCTGTCTGTATTTTTGGGCAGATGAAGTGCGGCTGACTGTCAAGCCGATGTATGCCGATGATTTATGGTGGGATATATGGGATGCCTCTGAAAACAAGAAAGAACCTTTGAGCCTGCGCGGAACAGGGGCATACTCTATATCGGGGCAAGTGTTGTCATCATATGCGATTGCTGAAACTACAGGCTGCGACGAGCTTGCAAATACATTCAACCTGATATTTCGAGAGGCAAGCATGGTAATAACGGGTTTTCTGACCGAGAACCCTGATGCCGACATCTTTTATCCCGATGAATCCAAGATGGATTACGACCCCGACCGTCTTCTTTATCTGATGGCTCTGATTCATAACGGTAAAAAGGAAGAAGCTCTTGCTATCATAAAGGAAGCCCGCAAGAACAAGCACCGGTGTATGTTTCAAAGCGGAATGTTCAGTGACAGTTATACTTATATCCGCCGCTGGTGCAAAAGAAAATCAATGTTTAGGGTGTTTCATAAATTGATTCTGACGCATTTGACGAGTTCTGACCATACAGAAAATGTACGACGAGTTTCGATAGGCCACAATACGGAAACACAAGAACGCAAACCGTGGTACAGGCTGTTGCCCGAATGGGTCTATTGGATTATATTTGCCCCGATATTTCTACCGATACTCATTTATTTCTTTGACCTGCACAGGCGTACACTTTACGACATCCCTTGGTGGATATGGGGTGTCGGCAGCATGTCGTTTGCAGTATATTTCCTTGTTCTGACAATTAAGAGGGTGTTTCATAACAAATGTTAATCCAAAGTGGTAGCATCTTTCAGTTAACTCGTTATTACACAGAGGGAGCATAGCTGTGGCTATGTGACCGAGGTGTAATGACGAGGTAACGAAAGAGGCTGCCATGTGGACAATCTACTTTATTTAGATATTAATTACTAAAATTTAACCATGAGGATGTTTAATATAAATGCTTTTGTCGCACCCGTTTTCACGGTCGCCTTTTGCCCTGAATCTCGGTCACATAGCTACAGCTATGCTCCCTCGATTCATGACAAAATCCGACTCACGCTCACGGGCTTTGGATTCAACATTTGTTATTAAACACCCTCTTAATCTGAGCAGTTGACAAACATCGGTGGCAGTCCGCCGTTGACGGTGAAGTCGCGCAGGGTGATGCGCGATGCGCAGTCGGCATAAAGTCCCACGTTGGGGGCCGAGACAAAGCCTTCGCCCACACAGGGACGGCGGTCAAACGTGCCGCCGGGATAGGGGGAGCGTTTCACGAAGTCGACTGTTACATTGTCGAAGGTTATGCCCGAAATTTTGCCCGGCTCGTCGCCGCCGATGAAGATTCCGTTCTCGGTTACGCAGGTTATGTTGTTGAAACGGATGTCGCTGACCTTGCCGCAGCGACCCTCGGTGGCACCCTTGGGGAAACGCCATCCGGCATCCTTGTGGTTTCCGACGGCGCGGGGATAGGATGTTATGTAGATGGGTTCCGACTTGCCCCACCACACGTCGGAGAACAACCGGCAGTCGACCGCCATGTTGCTGAAGGTCACGTCGCTGACCGTGCCTTCGTCGCGGTTCTGAATGCCTATGCCGCGGTTGCTCTCGGTGATGATGCAGTTGTCAAAGAGGACGCGGTTGATGCTGTCCATGTTCTCGGAACCTATCTTGACGGCGCAGGAGCGGGAGGTCATGACGCAGTTGGTGACCACGATGTCGCGGCAGGGTCCGTATTGCTCAAACTCGCGGCGGTTCTTGAGGCAGATGCAGTCGTCGCCGCTCTCGATAAAGCAGCCGGTGATGCGCACCTTGCGCGAGTGGTCGATGTCGATGCCGTCGCCGTTGCGGATTTTCAGGTTGTTGAGCAGCGATATGTCGCTGATGGCCACGTCGTAGCACCCGACGAGGTGGATTGTCCAGTAGGCACTGTTGCTGACAGTCACGTCGCTGATATTGACCTTGCGGGCGTTGACGAGGGTCAACACATGGGGTCGCGGGTCAAAGTCGGTCACCGGTTTCAGCTCATAGGAGTCGTCGAGCTCTTTCCCCATGAAAGCCACTCCGTTGCCGTCGATGGTGCCGGTGCCCGTAATAGAGATGTTCTCGATGTCTTTTCCCGAGAGCCACATCATCCCCTCGCCACGGTTGTCGCCAAAGGCGCTTTCGGTGTAGACAGCCTCGTCGGGGTTGGCAAGCAGCATCGAGTTAGGCTCGAAATGGAGGTTCACGAATGATTTCAGGTGAATCGGCCCTGCCATGAAGGTTTTTCCGGCGGGAAACAGCACCGTGCCGCCGCCGTTCTGGCTGCAACGGTCGATTGCTTTCTGTATGGCGGCGGCATCGTCGGTCTTTCCGTCGCCTGTCGCGCCAAAATCGGTCACTGAATAGATGGTAGAGTCGTGTTGTCCCGCGCACGAGGCGAGAACGAGAAGCAATAATGTGATAAACGATATATTTTTCATGAGATGAGATGTTTTAAACCTTAAACTTTTAACGGTTAAACCCTTACAGCACAGCCGGAGGGAGAATCTTGCCCCATTGCGAGGGGGTGGGGCCCATGACGAATTTCAGCGTCTTGCCGGCGAGGATGTCGTCGTGGGAGATATAGCTTTTGTCATAAGGGATGCCGTCGAGTGATGCCGACTGGATGTAGATGTTGGCGGGAGAGGCATTTTCGGCGATTATGGTGAACGTCTTGCCGTTTTCAAGGGCGATTTCGGCACGGGGGAATGAGGGGGAGCCTATTATATAATAAGGTGTGGCCGGACACACGGGGTAGAACCCGAGGGCGGCAAAGATGTACCATGCCGACATCTGCCCGGCGTCGTCGTTGCCCGACAGGCCGCCGGGAACACCGAGGTATTCGGTCTCCATGATGTGGCGCACGGCGCGCTGTGTCTTCCACGGCTCTCCGGCATAGTTGAACAGCCACGCTACCTGATGGCATGGCTCGTTGCCGTGCCAGTAGCGCCCCTCGGTAAACATCGAGTCGAGTTTGGCGACATATGCCTCCCGTCCCCCCATGAGCGACATGAGTCCCGGCTGGTCGTGGGGGACATACCATGTGTAGTGGCATGGCGCGCCCTCGGTTATGAAGGGGGCGAAGGTGAATGCGTTTTCGGGTGTCGGGAGGAATGTGCCGTCGGCATGCCGGCCTTGGGCGTACCCGCTTGCGGGGTCGATGACGTTGCGGTAGTTCATCGCGCGGGCCGCGAGGGTGTCGGCATCAGTGTCGCGGCCGAGCATACGGGCCACGCGGGAGAGGGCGAAGTCATCAAACGCATATTCCAGTGTGCGCGACACCTGCTCGCGCTTGTGGAAAGCCTCGGGGACGCTGTCCTCCAGCGGGATGTAGCCATATTTCAGATAAGAGGGGAGGGCGCGGCGACCCATGCCGTTCTTGTAATCGTCGTAGTTTTCAGGAGAGACGAAGGCATTTTTGCGCATCCCCTCGTAGGCGGTCGCGAGGTCAAAATTGTCGACCTCCTTTACGGCCGCGTCGGCGATGGCGGCAATGCAGTGGTCGCCTATCATGGCGGCGGTGTAGCTGTTCCAGCATGGAAAGATGGGGAGCCATCCCCCCTGACGGTATTTCAGCACGAGTGACTGCATCATCTCGCCCGAGCGGTGAGGGGTGATGAGGGTCAGCAACGGATGCTGGGCGCGGTAGGTGTCCCACATGCTGTAATCTTCATAGTAGGTCTGCCCCTCGGGCATCTTCAGGACGGGGGTTCCGGTTGAGAAGGACGGGTAGCGGCCATCGGCATCGCTGAACTCGCGCGGGAGGAACGACGAGCGGTATATCGCGCTGTAAAACTTGGTCAGTTCTTCGTCGCTGCCACCCTCGACGCTTATCAGGTCGAGACGGCTGTCCCAGATGTCGGAGAGCTCACGGCGGGTGCGGTCAAAGTCGTCGTGGGGGATTTCGGCCTCAAGGTTGGCCAGCGCGCCTGCCATGTCGG
>CAMWRO010000261.1 GCA_947176615.1 uncultured Porphyromonadaceae bacterium | reverse complement strand
GCAAATATATAACTCCGGCAAGCGACTCGATTCTCCCGTCGATAACCAACAAGAGTTTCATGCAGCTTGCCCGTGACATGGGTATAGAGGTCGAGGAACGGCACATCACCGTCGACGAGCTTGAGACCGTCACCGAGGCGGCAGCCTGCGGAACTGCGGCGGTAGCATCGCCTGTGGGCGAAATCGACGACATTGACACCGGCAAAAAATATGTCATCGCCCGCGACGGACAACCCGGCCCTGTCACCACCGCCCTTTACACCAAGCTCCGCGCCATCCAGCACGGCGAGGAGGAGGATGTCTACGGCTGGTGTACGGTTCTGTAACAAGACTCCACACGCAATAATGGAAATCATTGACCGATATTATCCCGCCGGATCACTCCGGCGGGATATTTATATAAAGCACTGCCGGCAGGTGGCCGACAAGGCTCTCGCCATTGCTGACAGCTGTCATCTCGACCTTGACCGCGACGAGGTTGAAACCGCCGCGATGCTCCACGACATCGGTATTTTCATGACCGATGCGCCGGGAATCGACTGTCACGGCAAGGCTCACTACCTGATGCACGGGGTGCTTGGCGCAGAACTGCTGCGGCGCGAGGGTTTTCCCGAAGCGATTGCCCGGGTGGCGGAAAGGCACACCGGGGCCGGAATCACACTCGAAGATATCGAGACGCAAGGATTGCCGATGCCTCCGGGCGACTATCTGCCCGAAACGCAGCTTGAACGGCTGATATGCTATGCCGACAAGTTTTTCTCAAAAAGCGGAAAGATGGAGGAGAAAACGCTTGACCGGGTGCGCCGCGACATGGCTCGTTTCGGGGAAGGCTCGGTCGAAAGATTTGAAAACATGCACCGGGAATTTGAGCCGTAATTCTGTGTCCCGCTATTCAACTTTATTGACCGTTAATTGTTTTAAAGGAAAAACGAGTCTGCATTATGACCTATCGTGTGCATTCTCATGTTTCATCTAAATAATCAATATTATTATGAAGAAATTTTTACTAATGGCTGTCATGGCAGTCATGACACTGGGTGCAACAGCCCAAGGAAAATGGTATGGCGGCGGTCAGGTGACATTTGGCCGCACGACCGAGTCGGCAAGCGGAGTAAAGAGCACACAGGTGACAGTCTTGCCTGAAATCGGTTATAATCTGACCGACAATTTCGCAGTCGGCTCAGTGCTGGGTGTATCTTACCGCAAAGCGGGCGGTGAGGAAAAAACCGTCTTCAAGGTTAGTCCCTATGCGCGTTATACTTATTTCAATTCAGAGCGTGTACACCTCTTTGTCGACGGCGGTGTCGACCTCGGCATCGGCAGTGCCCACGGCAGCACGGCTGTGGAATACGGCATCGGATTCCGTCCCGGCGTATCGTTTGACCTCAATGACAAATTCAGCCTCGTGGCCCATGTCGGATTCCTCGGGTATCAGGGTGGCAACCATGCTGCAAAAGACAACGGTGCGCCCGAGAACTGGGGTCTTGACCTCAACACTAACAATCTGATGTTTGGTTTCTATGTCCACTTCTAATAGATAACAGATAACAGATAACAGATTTCGGAAACAAAGGCATGGCTGTCCCTGTTGCGGGGCGGCCATGCTTTTGTTGTTTACAGGGCGGCATATTCGGCTCGTGCATCAAAACAGGGGCATGCCTTGGCGGCAAACTCGCGGTGGCCGTGGATGGTGGCCGACGGGTAACGCTGACGCAACTGCCGCAACAGGGCCATCATTGCCCTGCGCTGGGCAGCGGTCCGTGTGTCGGCGGGTGTCTTGCCGTCGGCTTTGACCCCGCCGACGTATGCTATTCCCAAACTGCATGAGTTCTGACCCTTGCAGTGTGCGCCCATAAGGCTTTTGTCACGGCCACGGGCCACAGTTCCGTCGAGCATGACGACATAGTGATAACCGATACAGCGGAATCCGCGGGCACGGTGCCACGCATCGATTTCCGCAACAGAGACATCGCGCCCCTCGGGGGTAGCGGTGCAGTGGACAATCAATTTTGTAACTTTCATAGTGTAATGGATATTTGGATTTAACGACAGCGCAAAGTTAAGGTGGGGAAAGCGAGGGTGTAATGCGATAATGTCGCTTTTTCCGATTAGTCTAATTAGACTTATTAGACTAATTGGTCTAATTATAAAAAAGCCGCCCGAGCATCACTGCTGGGACGGCTGCAATCAGTAGCTATTTTATATGTATGTCACTGGATTGTCATTTTGAAAAAATCCAAACGGGATCAGTCAGACAGTAGCGGCCGTTGCCGTAGGCTTCGCGCACATAGTTGTTGGCTGAAACGTCGCTGTTGCCGTAAGGGAGACGCACGGGGAGGTAATTGGCTCCGTCCTGAGTGTTCTGCGGATTGGTCATCTTGACAAATTCCTCGCCCATAGCCTTGCAACGACGCAGGTCATTGTAAGCCTCGACATTTTCGTCGCGGGTCTGCGCGATATACTTCTGCATCATGATTTCGGCCACGGGATCGGCAGCGAGACGGCCTGAGAGTGATGCCACATAATCGGCAGCAGTCCCGTCGATTGTTCCGAATGCCGCTGTGTCGTCAAAAGATGCCTCGACGGCTGCGGTGAGGGCTGCCGAATAATCCTCGCCCGCGCGGGCCTGACACTCGGCAAGAATGAAGTTGACCTCGGCAAGGCTGACGATGTGGGTAGATGCCGCCGCTCCGACGGGAAGGAGTGTCGCCATCGAGTAGGAAAGCCATCCGGGAGCGCCGAGAGTGTAGGTAGACTGCGCGTCGGCGAGGTTGCCGGGAACACCGTAGGTCACCTCGGCTTCGGGGTCAAGTCCCTCACTCTCGTCATAAAACCCGAAATAGACGCTGCAACGGGGGTCGTCACGCTCGGCCATCTTGTCATGGAGCGAGGCCGAGTTGGCACAATAGTCGCGGCTGTATTGGAAAGCCGCCCAAGGGTTCATGGCTGCATTCCCGTCGTAAACGTCGAAATCAAATCCGGCAAACCCCGCATCAAGGGCGGCTTTAGCCTCGGCCTTGGCCTGAGAGAACGCCTGCGGGTCACGCACCGACTTGTGGAGCAGATAGCGGGCCTTCACGGCATGGGCCGCAGCCGACCACGAGGCGACGTCGCCGCCATAGATGAGGTCCTGAGAGCTGACGTTGCGCATTCCCGCAGCCTCGTCAAAGTCACTGACGGCCTCGTCGATGAGGGTGAAGATGTGCTCATAGATGCTTTCCTGAGAGTCAAGTTTCGACTGCTTGTGTCCGGCGCCGCCGAGAGCCTCGCTGCAAGGGATGTCGCCGTGCATGTCGGTCAGGATTCCCCAGTTGATTGCACTGAGGAGCTTGGCCATACCTTCGAGGTCTTTCTGCCCCTCGTTGAGGCCGCCCTCGCCACACTTGGCGATGATGGTCTTGAGGTTAAGAAGGTTGGCATAGGTGCTGTTCCACACGTTGTTGAACGTTGTCGAGGCCGTGGTCTCGCTTGTCTGGCGCATCTCGGCGTTTTTGAACTGGTTATTGCCGCAGCCGAATACCTGCTCGTTATAAACGGCTGTGTAGAACGAGTAGTCACCCGATGAAAGCGAGAACGCCGTGGCGGTCATCGCGTCGGTAATCATCAGCTTGCCGTTCATGCTCTCGACAGGAGGGTTGGCAAGGTCTTTGTTAATGCTGTCCATCGTACTCTCGGCACACGAAGCGAGAACGAGAGCGGGCAGCAGTGCAAATATATGTTTTTTCATCTTTTTATACATTTAGATAAGTGAAACAGAAGTTAGAAAACGACTTTGAGACCGCCGCCGAAGCTGGCTGTATTGGGGATTGAGAAACGCTCGAAGTAGCCGCCCGAGTTGTTGTTGCCGATTGAGGATTCGGGGTCGAGATTCGGCATCTTGGCCCATACGAACACGTTGCGGGCAAATCCGTAGACCGAAATGTCGAAGATTCCGATACGGGGGAGCTGGTAAGTGAGCGTCAGGTCGCGCATTTTCAAGAAATCGGTGTCATAGACAGCGGCCTCGGAGATGTCGCCCACCACGTTCCAGTAGTCTTCGAGAGAAACCTCGGCTGTCATGGGCTCGCCGGTGTTGATGTTGGTACCGGTCATCGTCATGGGTTTGTCACGGTCGAGAGTTGCCTCGGTGGCACCGAACATGTTCATGACAAGGTTGGTTCCGCAGTACATCTGGCCGCCGCTCTGCCATGACCAAGTGGTCGAAAGTGACACAC
>CAMWRO010000260.1 GCA_947176615.1 uncultured Porphyromonadaceae bacterium | reverse complement strand
CGGTTGACGGCAAAACGGTCTACAGTTCTGCCGGTCAGGCCCGGACAGTCATCCCTGTTCAGCCGGGTATCTACATCGTCAAGGCCGCGACAACAGTCAGGAAAGTGATTGTGAAGTAATCCTAACAGAAATAAGACTCATTTTAACTTAATACACATTCTTTTATGAAGAAATTTTTATCACAGCTGCTTGGTGGTGCACTCGCGGTATCACTTGCGCTCCCGGTTTCAGCTGCGGGCCCGGCCCGCAAAATGTCGGGGCGAGGCAGCGAACCACAGGCGGTGTCGTCGGTGTCGGTCAAGGCTGTTTCAGGGAAACATCTTGCGGCTCCACAAGGAAGACGGTCCCGCAAGAGCAACCCCGTTACCCGGTTTGTGACCGGCACGAAACCGGTTAACTTTGTGAAAAAACATGCGGCTCCTGCATTGGAGGCATCAGGAACATCGATTCAGCTCCGTGGCAACCTGTATTTTTCAGAAACATGGCAGGATACGGGGGATGTGCTCGGAATCTACGATATTCCCGTTGCCGACGGACAGGAATGGAATTGTGTCGCCCCCTATGTCGATGCTCTCGGTGGCGGCGTGGCTATCAACGGTGTTTACTATGCCGTCAGCTACTATGAATCGTGGCTGGGCCGCTCGGCCTCAATCACTACCTACGACATGGAGACATGGGATTATATTGGCGAAGTGGACTGTGACCTGACCCTTCTTGCGTCGGATGTGACCTATGACCCTGTCACCGGGCGCGTCTACGGCTGTTTCTATGATGAGACGCTTACGTCGCTCAGTTTCGGGTATGTCGATTATGACACGCAGACGCGCACTGTCATCCGTCAGCTCGATTATGATACATATATCGCGGCGATTGCTGCTGACAAGAATGGAAATCTTTTCGGTGTGAAGGATATCGGAACTGTCTGCTCGATTGACAAGGAGACCGGCGCAGTGACCGATATTGCCGAGACCGGCCTTGAAAGCGTCTATCCGACGAGTGCCGTCATCGATCCTCGCACCGGCAAGATGTACTACAACCATTGTGGCATGGATGTCTGCGGCCTGTATGAAATCGACACTACTACCGGGGCGGCTGTCCGTCTGGCCGATTATCCGGGGCTTGAGCAGGTGCTCGGCATGTATGTCGTGCTTCCTCCCGCCGAGGATAACGCTCCGGCGGCACCGACCGGTCTGGAGGCTGTTTTCGATGGGAAATCGCTGTCGGGAAAAATTGTTTTCAGTGTTCCCGCGACATTCTATGGAGGCGCCATAGGTGAAGGACCGGTTTCCTATACCGTCAAGTGTGACGGCGAGATGCTTGCCGAGGGCGAGACCGCTTTTGGCGCGCTGGTCGAGGCTCAGGTGTCGGTCGCAGCTCCCGGCGAACACAAATTTATCGTCACTCTCGACAACGAGGCCGGTCCGAGTCCGGCGGCAACGGTTGTCGCCTTTGTCGGCGCAGGCATACCGCAGGCCCCGTCATCGGTCAGCCTCTCCTACAGCGACGGCTCGTTCACTCTGTCATGGCTTCCCGTGAGGTCGAGTGCCGACGGCGGCTATGTCGATGCTGAAAATGTGACCTACGATGTCGTGCGCTATCCCGGCGAAGTGGTCGTGGCCCGCGGTATTTCCGAGACGACTCTGACCGATCCCGTTGCCGTGCCTGAGAGCCTGACACGATATTATTATGAGATTACCGCCCGTGACGGTGACCTTGCATCGGATGTCGCCCGCTCGCCTGTCTACTCTCTCGGCGCAATGGAACTGCCGTTCAGCGAGAATTTCGACACCTCTGACTCGATGGAGCTGTTCACAGTGCTTGACGGAAATGACAACGGGACATGCTGGGAGTACAATTACCTGAACAAGGCTGCCCGCATCATGTATAGTTATGAGCCGATGGACGACTGGATGTTCACACCCCCGTTCAATATGGAGGCGGGCAAGATGTACCGGGTGGAGTTTGCTTATTACGCCTATATGGAGAACTTTGTAGAGAGGCTTGAAGTCAAGTGGGGCGCGTCATCCACTCCCGAAGGAATGACCGAGACACTCCTTGAGCCTGTCGACGTGTCGTCGACTGTCGAGTCTCCCTCGCGATTCAAAGGGGTGATTGTACCTGAGGCCGACGGTAACTACGTCATCGGTTTCCACGGCATCAGCGACCCCGACTGCTATTATCTGTATGTTGACGAAATCTCGGTATCGGCGGCTATCGCTCCCGGTGCGCCTGCTGCTGCCGAAAATCTGTCGGTACAGGCTGCTCCTGACGGCTCGTTGAGCGCGACGGTGTCGTTCACCGCTCCATCCGAGACGATTGGCGGTGACCGCCTGACCTCGATTTCCCGCATCGACGTTTCCCGTGACGGCGAGGTTGTCAAGAGCTTCGTGTCGCCTGCTCCCGGTGAGACTCTGTCGTTTACCGACAACACAGTCCCGACATCGGGCCGCCACACATGGAGCGTCGTGCCATTCAATGCCGACGGTGCAGGTGACGCGGTGTCGGCAACTATGTTTGTCGGAATCAACCGTCCCGGCCTGATAAAGAAAGTTACCGCCGCCGAGACCGCCAATGACGGCGAGGTTGCGCTCTCGTGGATTGCTCCTGAGGCCGACATCGACGGCAACCCCATCTCGCAGTCGCTTGTCAGCTATGACCTCTATGAAATCGGCGAGTCAGGAGAAGTCCCTGTGAAGAAAGGTCTGACCGAAACCTCCTACACCTATCAGGCCGTGGCCCCCGACGGTGAACAGAATTTCCATCAGTGGATTGTCTACCCGGTTACCGAGGCCGGACGGAACGACGGACGTCTGTCCAACATCGTGGCCGTCGGTCCGGCACTTGAATGTCCCTATTCCGAGTCGTTTGCCGGTAAGAAGCTGGGTCATAATATCGTCGACAGCGGTGTGGGCAATGCCGAGTGGAGCCTTTATGGTGACCGCGACCTTGACGGCGTGACATCGTGGGACGGTGACAACGGTTTTGCGGCAATGCATTCGCTCACCACGGGTGAGTATGCCTCGTTGCACTTCCTGAAGATTCGAGTTCCGGATGGCAACCCTACTCTGTCGTTCTATCTGTTCTGTATTGCCGATGACGACAATAGCGAAATCGAGGTTACGGCAATAAGCGAAGGCAAGGAAGTAGTCCTCCGCTCGATTGTGGCGAATGTAGACGGAGTTCCCGGCGGATACAAGCGCGTGACAGTCCCGCTCGGGGAATATTCGGGCAAGAGTCTGCAGATATCGATAAAGGCGACTATCCGCGAGTATGTTTATGTGATAATCGACAATATTTTTGTCGGCGAACTTCCCGGGAATGACTTGGCCATTACCGGCGTGGCTGCTCCTGCCGAGGCAAAGAACGGCGAGGAATTCAACGTCATGTTCCGTGTGGAAAATCTTGGCCGTCTCGATGCCGGAAACTTCGACGTGGCATTGTTCCGGAACGGTGAGAAAATAGCGGTCAAGACACTTGCCGGCCTTGCTGCAGGCCAAGGGGGTGTTGTGGCATTCCCGCAGCGATTGTCGCCTGTTGTCGGTGACGGGTGTGAGTATCATGCCGAAATCGTGTGGAATGACGATGTCAACCCTGACAACAATCTCTCGGAAAAGGTTGTCGTGAAATTCCGTCAGACCAATCTTCCCGCAGTGGATAATATTGTCGGTGAACAGACCGGCGACATGGTGCGCCTCTCTTGGGACGAGCCTGATGTCTCTTTGGCCAAGCCGCAACCGGTGACCGAGGACTTTGAGTCGGGTGAGCCTTGGGCCAAGAAATTCGGCGAGTGGACACTTATTGACAATGACGGCGGCAAAGTAGGCGGCATTAAGGGCGTGACCATTCCCGGAATGGAGGCCGATGTCGACCTGAGTCAGTTCTTTATCTTTGACACGACCGACGACAGCGAGTTCAACAGGACATTCGCCGCTCACTCCGGCAACCGTTATCTCGCGTCGATTTATAACGTCGATGCAAGTCCTGTGGATGAATGGGCTGTCTCGCCGATTCTTTCCGGAGACGCTCAGACTGTTTCCTTCTATGCCGCAAGCTACTCGGAATATCCCGAAAGCATCGAGGTGCGTTACTCCACTACGGGTTCTGCGATTGAAGATTTCACCGAGAGTGTGCTTGACATCCCCTATCTGGACCAAGGCTGGAATCTCTACGAGGCCGAGCTGCCCGCGGGAGCGAAATATTTTGCAATCCGCAGTTATGCCGCCGACGCTTTCATGCTGATGATTG
>CAMWRO010000259.1 GCA_947176615.1 uncultured Porphyromonadaceae bacterium | reverse complement strand
CGTACAGACTATCTTGACGCTGACTTCAAAGATATTTCCGACCGTGCGTTCCTGACTGAAAACCCCGTGACGGGCCTTGATTCTGAGACGGTTTATCTCGATTGTTCCGGTCTTGGCGTCGTTATGTCGGGCTATTAGCTCCATGTGTAGTTGGATGAACGGTGACGGCGTCCGAGAACGGCGTAATAAAGTGACTGTGCGGGGTGGAACATCATGAGCAGGGGAAAAACAAGAATGCCTCCCCAGCCGAATGGGAGCCGGAGCACCCTCGATGTGCGACGCCATGTCAGCGAGGTGGTAATCCACAAGGTGAGAATCAGGATTATGGCTGTGGCGAGGGGAATGATTGACGGCCATCCGATGATTGACAAGGCTGTCGCGCTCCCGACGGCCATCCACCAAGCTAAAGATGATGACGCGAACAGCCGTCGCGCCCCGGCAGGGAGGAACTGCGAGGTGAAACCATATCTCAGGCGGTCACGCTTGAACAGGTTGTCATGGTCATCGTCAGTCACGGCTATCATCGAACTGCGCGAGAGTTCTACTGCTGTATTGTCGCGTGTAGAGACTTCGTTGACAAATATATCGTCGTCACCATATTTGAGACTGAGCGATTTGGAAAATCCCTTGTTGCGGAAGAAGACGGCCCGGCGGTAGGCGAGATTGTTGCAGGTTCCTCGGTAGGGGCGTCCGGCGATTGCCCAAGAGAGGTATTCGGTTGTGTTCCACATCGTGTCAACCGATTTCCACAATGACAGCGGGGAGCGGTAAAACTCTTTGCCTTCGTCATTGGTCTTGACGTCTGCCTGATAGCTGTAGCCGAGCGAAATCTCTTTCCCGAGGGCGATGGGGCGCACGAGCTGCCGCAGCCATTTGTCAGACAACACACGGCAGTTACCGCAGGTCAGCACGACGGTTTCAAACCGTGCCGCTTTTATCCCGAGGGTCAGTGCGAGTTTGCGCCGCGAGAGATTGCGGGAGTTGTCGGGGACAAAAGTCATATAGAGGTTGCTGTACCGGGATTCCAGCCGGGCAACCACTTCTCCAACTCCGGCCGGGGCTCCGTCGTTGACAATAATGACCTCCATGCGTGCCGGATAATCTTGGGTCAGAAGTTGCGGTAGGAATTTTTCAAGATTCTCTGCATCGTCATAGGCATAAACTACGACTGATACTGACGGATATTCGATTTTGCCGTCATCCTCTTTTTCGGCGGCATTGCATAGGACGGCATGCCGCCTGACTGAAGCGACATATCGGTTCATCCCGGCAAGGATGTAGACTATCGCCACTACTATTACAGCTAAAAGAGTTATTATGATAGGTGTAACCGTGATTTCTAACATGTTGCGGATTCTGTTTTTACAGAATGCAAAATTACTACTTTTTTCGTTAATGAAAATGAAAAAGGTGGGTTAATTTCAACGATTAATCGGCGATGTGTGCCTCTGTCGGGGAAGTCAGAGGGCCTGTTCAATCTGTGAGGCTATTTGTTTCATGCCGTTGACCGACGGATGTCCGTTGATTTTGTCGATTCCGTCAAGCTCGATGAGTTCCACGTTGTAGCGTGTACATGCTGCTTTTACCGCTGCATCGATTTCTTCTTTCAGTCCGTCGTTGAGAATATAGATGATTCTTGCGTCAGGGTGATTCTGCGTTATTTTTTCGAGCAGCAATCCCAGTGCCGGGCGGAATGAATACAGGTCTTCGGGCGATTGGTTTTCCCATTTGTATTCTCCGATAGGGGCGTCGGCCCAACTGTCGTTGGTCGCACCGAATATCAGTATGATGTCCGGGTTACCGAGGTTGTCCATGCGGGTGATGAAGCTGCGGTCACTGTAATCTTCTCCATGATAGCCGGTGTTGCAGATTGTTGAGCCTGAGAAAGAATTGTTGCGCTCAAGGTTCCAGCCGGTGTTGCCGAGCAACAGCCGCCACCATGTCTGGTCCACATTGTCGACATCGGTAAGACCTGCGGGCGGTACGGCGAAATACCAGATGGCATTGGTGTCAGGGACTACATGTCCTTCAAATGTCGAGTAGGAGTCTCCGAGTATTGATACCGATGGGTGGGCGGTTGTCAGGGCGGTTGCGCCCAGTAGGCCGGTGACGAGGGAGAGTGTGAAAAAGATGGCTTTTTTTATCATTGTAGATTTGTAGTATAGTAGATTAGTGATATGTATATATAACGGCTATTATTCATATTTATTCTGTAATTATCTCTCTTAAATCGACAGGGTGATGCTGAATGGTAAATTCACCGTGAAGGATAGGAGAGATAATGCTTGAAAAATGGTTTTTGAGCAAGTTTTCAGTATAAATTTTGTTATTGCGAAAAATTGTCTAATTTTGTGATTGAAAAATTATAATATTATGGAATTTTTGGTAATACTTATCTCGGTGCTGTTCTTCTCGGCCATCTTTAACCCGCTTAACCGTTATCTGGAACGGAAGAAAGTGAAACTGTGGCTGCAATATGCCATAGTTATTGTTCTCGGTACCCCTGTGCTATGGGGGATTAGCGCTTTAGTGGGAAAACTTATGGGCGCTGATGTGCCATGACTGAAAAAAATAGGCCGGCGTCGCTTCACAGTGACACCGGCCGGTTGGGGAATATAAAAATAGGGAGTTGGAAATGTTTGCTTGTTATTACATGTTCATGCCGCCGTCGACTTGGATGACCTGTCCTGAAACATAAGAAGAAAGGTCAGAAGCGAGGAAGGTGGCGACATTGGCGATGTCGGCAACCTGTCCGGCGCGACGGAGAGGAATCTTGTTGGCCCATTCCTTGCGCACATCTTCGGGAAGGGCGGCGGTCATGGCAGTTTCGATGAAACCGGGAGCGATAGCGTTGGCACGGATACCGCGTGAACCCACTTCCTGAGCGATGCTCTTGGCGAGGGCGATAAGTCCGGCTTTTGAAGCGGCATAGTTGGACTGACCGGCATTGCCGTGAACGCCCACTACCGATGCCATGTTGATGATTGAGCCGCTACGCTGACGCATCATGATGGGAAGGACAGCGTGAATAAAGTTGAACGCGCTCTTGAGGTTTACGGCGATGACTGCATCCCATTGAGCCTCGGTCATGCGCATCATAAGGCCGTCCTTGGTGATGCCTGCGTTGTTGACGAGAATGTCGATGCTTCCAAAGTCTTCTTTCACAGCGGCTACAACTTCCTCGGTTTGAGCGAAGTCGGCAGCGTTAGAGGCGTAACCCTTGGCCTTGACGCCGAGGTCGGCGATTTCTTTTTCAGTCGCTTCCATGTTCTCGTCGCGGTTGAGGTCGGTAAATGCGACGTTGGCTCCTTCCTGAGCAAATTTGAGGGCGATTGCCTTACCTATTCCACGCGCAGCACCTGTGATGAGCGCGGTCTTTCCTTCAAGTAATTTCATGTTCAATTATTTCAGTTGAAATATTGTTTATTTTTGACCATGGCATTGACAAAAAAGTTGATAATGTCATTTCTCATCTTCTCCTTGGTCAGGTTCAGTTCTTCAAAATTGTTTCGCAGAAAAGAGTAGTCGACTCCTTGAAACATCACGCTGTCAGCAGTCAGCACACATTGGGCTTGTTCAGCATCAAAGACTCCCGTATTGACACCTTCGTTTATGACGCGGGCAAATAATTCGGCTTCTTTGCTGGATGCCAGTCGTCGAATCTTTTCAACACGGTTGAAGTCAAGGGAGAGGATGGCCTTGAGCGAGTTGGTGGTCGAACCGTTATGGACAGCGTTTTCAATGATGTCGAAACGGGCATTGAGATACTGTCTCAATTTTTCAACCGGCTCAAGTGTCGAATTGGCGATATCTTTCACCTTTGCCACCAGAATCTCGCTCTCTCGCTCGATAACGGCGTTGTAGATTTCGCGCTTGTTGCGGAAATAGGTGTAGATGGTACGCCGTCCTTTGTCCGACGCTGTGGCGATATCACTTATAGTGGTATTCTCAACACCTTTGTGGGCAAAGAGTTGACGAGCAACGTCGAGTAGCTTTTCGCGGGTTTTGGATACCATTATTAGTGCTGCTGAGTTTTTTTGTGGTTGCAAAGGTAGGAAATTTAATTTAAATTATAAAATATAAATCGACTGAAAAGTGAAAGAAGACGATGGATGGGCATGATTGTATAAGAGGTTGTTTAAAAACAAATGTGAATCCAAAGCCCGTTTACGCGAGTCGGGTTTTGACTTGAATCGAGGGAGCATAGCTGTAGCTATGTGACCGAGGTTCAGGGCAAAAGGCGACCGTGAAAACGGGTGCGACAAAACATTTAT
>CAMWRO010000258.1 GCA_947176615.1 uncultured Porphyromonadaceae bacterium | reverse complement strand
CATGGGCGACATTGCCATCGTCACACTCCCCACTGACAAAGTAGAAGAATTTGCCACGCTCCCCTGCGTCAAGTCAATGAACCTCGGCCGCAAAATGAAAGCTGCCCTAAACAACGCACGACGCATCGGTGGTGTCGACGACATTCACAACGGCACCGACCTCCCCCGACCCTATACCGGAAAAGGAGTCTGCGCAGGTATCGTCGACCAAGGATTTGACCCCAACCACATAAACTTCCGAAACGAAGACGGCACTTCGCGTGTCAAGTTCCTCGCCCACATGCGCTACAACTCTACCATGACAGGCATAACTCCCGTCTTCTACTCTGACTACAACGACCTTGTCGAGGTTGACTACCCCCTCAGCATGTTCACCACCGAAAGCAAGGGAGCATACCACGGCACTCACACCCTCGGCATAATGGCTGGAAGCTACAACGGCCCCGCGTCTGTGGCCGTCGACAACGGCGACGGAACAGCATCGGTTCAGGAAATCAACAACCCCTTCTACGGTGTTGCAACCGGCAGCGACATCCTCATCGGATGCGGTGACCTCAACGACTCATTCATCGCCTACGGAATCAGCTACATCGTCGACCTTGCCGACTACATGGGACAACCCGTCGTGATTAACCTCTCTATCGGCAGCAACGTCGGCTCTCACGACCCACGCAGCCAGATGAACAGCTATCTTGACTATGCCGCCGAACTCACCGGCGCCATAATCTGCGTCTCGGCCGGAAACGAAGGTGACATTCCTCTGCACCTCGCCAAAACTTTCACCGCCACCGATAACGAGCTGAAGACCATCCTCCTCCCCACCGATGAAGAATACACCACCACCCGCTACGGACAGACATATATCTACAGCGACACCAAAGAAGAATTTGACCTGCAGGTTGTGGTTGTCAACACTGCACGCGGAAAAATCGCACAGCGTTTCGGCATCGCGGGACTGGAACTCGAAAAAGCTGTCCAGTTCACTGAACTCGGCGACTACCTCTCGGGAACTGTAACACTCCAGCGCATGATTGACCCCGACACAGGTCGATACTACGTCATGACCGAATACTACGTCGACAACACCGAAAAAAACGACGGCCGATACCAGATCGGATTCCTCGTCACCGGCAAGGATGGACAGCGCGTCGACGCTTGGTGTGACGGATACTACACCGTGTTTGACGACTTCGGCATCGACGGATGGGCCAAAGGCTCGACCGACGGATCAATCTCCGACATGGCCTGCGGATACAACGTAATCCCCGTCGGCTCCTACAACACTCGAAACGAATGGGCTTCGCTCGACGGAATGGTCTACAACTACAAGGAGTTCTTCCCGATGGGCGACATTTCTCTCTTTTCATCCTACGGAACTCTCGCCGACGGACGCGAACTGCCTCTCATCTGCGCCCCCGGTGCCGGTATCGTTTCATCGACAAGCCACTACTATGTCAACGAAATCAAGTCGACACCCGGCCTGAACGCCCTTTTCCAAGCACGAGTCGAGGAAAAAGGCCGCGTAAACTACTGGCAGAAAGAACAAGGCACATCAATGTCTACCCCCTATGTCGCCGGAACCATCGCCACATGGCTTGAAGCCGACCCCACTCTCACCGTCGCCGACGTCAGGGACATCATTACCTCAACTGCCATAACCGACGACCATGTATCTTCTTCGGGCAACCCCGTCCAGTGGGGTGCCGGCAAGTTCAACCCCGCCGGCGGACTCCGCGAGGTCATTCGACGCAGCCAGAGCGGTATCGAAGGGATAACATCCGACCCCTCCACCGATCCCCGTGTGATTGTCAACAGCAACGGCGCCCGCACCTATGACATCTTCCTCGGAGGTGCCAAAGCTATCGACGCCCGCCTCTACGACACACGCGGAACTCTGGTGACAACCGTCCGCGCCGACGGCGACAGCGCCATTCTCGACGCAACATCCGTCGCCCCCGGAATCTACATCCTCAACGTCAACAACCGCAGCTCGGTCAAGATTGCAATCCGATAATTCAACCAATCACAACTATAAACATATAAACAATGAAAGTCACTACTTCACTGCTACTTTCCACAGCCATCCTCGCCGCAGCGCCGGCAATGGCCCAAAACGTCGATGAGACTCCAATCATCACGTTCAAGACCAACATATATGACCTGTATGGAGCGGCCAATAAGTTTCACCTCGTCATCGGCTCCGACATCGAGACCGGCTATCTTGACATCGACGCCGGATACGGCTCCTTCGAGGCCGAAATCGAGCCGTGGACCGTTGACACCGAGATTGGAGGCATTGGGGGTGCAACCGCGATTCCTATTAACGTCAGTCCCGAAGGCATCGTGAAAATATACGGTGACCCGAAACTCGTAAATTTCCTTAATGCCGATGGATGCTATCTCGACTGGATCGACCTCGATGCATGCACCGACCTGACCGTCCTCAATCTGTCCCACAACGAGCTGAAAAGCCTTGACCTCTCCAATCTTCCCAATCTGTACATGGTCGACCTGACCGACAACACATTCTCGGCAGCCTCTCCCCTCGTAATCGGCAAGAACCACCCTGCCCTGACAATCCTCGACCTCTCTATCACCGGATGGATTGACCCCGCGTTCAGCCTCAGCGACTATCCCGCGCTCGCCTCATTCTCCGGCTACTACTGCCAGACTCTCTACAACGTCGACCCCTCGGGATGCCCCAACCTCCAGCGCCTGTCGCTCGACCTGACACCCGTGGAGACTCTCGATGTCAGCAAGAACCCCAAGCTCGCCGTCCTCAACATCTCTGACACACGAGTGACAAGCATCGACCTGAGCAAAAACCCCAATCTCAGCGAGTTCTATGCCTCCCACGCCTCGCGGTTCGTAAACGTGGGTTACAAACTGTCGCCCGTCGACATCAGCAACAACCCCGCGCTAAAGGTCATCAGCCTCGCCGGAAATGATTACGAGTCAATCGACCTGAGCAAAAACCCCTTGCTCTTTGATGTCAACCTCTCCCGAAACAAGCTGACCGACATCGACCTCTCGGCCAACCCCGCGGTCTACAACCTCGACCTCAGCTACAACGACCTGTCATTCGCAACCCTCCCCTTCCCCACCAACAACATGGGCGAAGGTCTTTTCCACCAATACTACTACCGCCTCAACCGTCTCCCCGTCGACCGCTCGGTCAAGGAAGGAACCACTCTGGACTTCAGCGACAAAATCCTCCGCGAAGGCACCGAGACTTCCGTAACCATTTATTCTCTTGACCTGACACGCAAGGAGGAAGGCGAAAGCATATACATGCCCATCGAGGCCGACCCCGAGGTCTACGAGTATGCCGACGGCAAAGTGACTTTCCACAAGGCCCTCGCCGACTCGATCTACGTCGCCTTCAACAGCGACATGTTCATTGACGCGGCCTATGCCACCACTCCCTTCATGGTAAAGAGCGAATCAGACTTCGGACAACCCTCGCCCATCGTCAGCCTGACACCCGCCACTTCAGGAGCGACTGTATCTCTCGCTGTCGGTATCGACGGTGCGACAGCCGAGGCCCCTGTCAAATTCTTCGTTGACTTCGGCAACGGCGACCCCGTTGAGTTCTCGGCTTCGGCATCTGACATCCCCGCCACCCCCAACGTTTCGGGCACCGCATCGGGAACCGTCCGCGTCCTGATTCCCGAAGGAAAAGTCCTCTCGGCATTCTCAATCGACGGAACCGCGCTCAAGTCAATCGACGTTACAGCCGCCCGCGAGGTGCGTCAGCTTGCCGTCACCAACGCGTCGCTCCGCAGCATCGACATCTCCTACAACCGCAACCTGCGCAAGCTCGACCTGACTGGAAACAACCTCAGCAAGCTCGACTTCCTCGGGGTCAACGGTCAGTATGAGAAATACATGATCAGCGACGTCAACCTGAGCCACAACAAGCTCTCCGAGCTGACCCTCATCGCCCACCAGTGTGTCAACCACCTCGACATCAGCTACAACTCGTTCACTGACTTCCCCGCCAAAGACTGGGACAACCTCGTCACCGCCAACCTGAGCCACAACAGCCTCACCACCGCCAACCTCGCCTACTTCACATCGGCGACAAGCGTCGACATCTCAGGCAACGACATTAAATCGATAACCCTGCCCGAAACCAACGTCTTCGAGCACTTCGACTGCAGCGGCAACGACCTCACCCTCACCACCCTCCCGATGCTCCAGACCCTCGGCAGCCAATACATCTACGCTCCCCAGCAGCCAATGGTGATACCTGCCGACGGCGCGGGTGCCACCCTGGCGGCGCACTACCG